>NZ_JBVCPV010000004.1:0-40185 GCF_057456495.1 Lishizhenia sp.
AATCTTATGAAGTAATCTATACCTTGCTATTCCATCGATTCTATATTAGTCGGTAGCTTTGAATTATCTCCAATCTACTTATAGTTGTTTAGTTTTTGGAAATCGTTTTTGGTCTCTAGGAGAAAAGATGAACGATTAGAATAAGGGAGAGGCAGAGGTAGATGAAGTAGTTGAAAAATTCCAAGTGAGTATATTAACCTATGCTAAGGCTTTCACCGGTATAAGACAAACAAACTGTCAAAATATAAGGCACAAAAAAAGCCCGGTTAATTGCTTAACCGGGCTTTTCAAAAATTAAATATTATGAAACTTTTACGTTAACTGCATTCAATCCTTTTTTTCCTTCTGTTAATTCGAATTCAACTTCGTCACCTTCTCTAATCTCATCGATTAATCCTGATACGTGTACGAAATACTCTTGTTTCGAATCGTTTTCAACGATAAAACCAAATCCTTTAGTTTCGTTGAAAAATTTTACTGTTCCTTTTTGCATTATAAATTGTATTAAAGGACAAAGGTAGTGTAAATTTAATGCCTAATACTATTTTAAAGTTTTATTTTAGAATTAATTCCTTGTAAATCAAAAGTTTTCTTCTTAAAAGCTTACTATCACTAGGTTTAGCTCTGAAATTAATTTTGTGATTTAAAAGTCCTCCAAGTGCATATAGCTCTAAAACCGATGTAATTTGTAGCTTTTTTAGAAGAATTTACGATTTCACCTTGTGGTTTTCTCCAATTATTCCCCACAATTGTATTAGGTTTTGAAGTCCATTCAGAAAGTTTATCCGCAAAATCTACTCCTTTTGGATTTGGATGTAAGGGTATTGCTCTTAAAGAATCGAAGTAACAAGGGATCTTAGGGAGACTATCTGTATAAACATTGTAAGACGAACTTATGTCTAAGTACTGTTCAGGTGTTGGTAAACTATAAACAGGGTATTGCATATAGCGTTTGTGAGGGGCTGTATTTTGGTACTCTCCGGCAAAGTACTTTTCTATAGTGAAAATACTTTCAGGTGTGGTGTCGTTATTAAACTCTATTACTTTTCTTTTGACTAAGAAATACTGCATTACACGATCGCTTCTCCACTTTAAATAATCTTCGGCCTGTTGTTGAGAAATCCCTATAACCGGGTAATCCCTGTAAGCAGGGTGGTTTGCGTAATGTTTTCTGAGCTGAAGTAAACAAATGAATTCTTCTCCCCAAACATCACTGTTGGGTATTGCAGCTTTGTATTTTTCACTTTCTTTACCGTACACACGCTCCAACCAAGTAGTGTATTCTAACCAATCGAAATTCGTAGTGACGGTTTCATCACAGTAGAAGTTATCACTCACTTCAAATGTACCGGGAGGAGTAATCGTTGTTTTTTTAGGCCATAAAAAAGCACTACTTCCAAAGAGTAATGCTGTTATACTTAGTAATAGTGTAATCTTTGTTCTCATATCACAAGTATAAGTAAAATGAGATTGAAAGTTACATGTCTTTTATTTCGTTTAGCCATTCTAGCATTAGGGTTAAACTTTCCGTTGAATACCCTCCTTCTAAATCCCAGTATTCATCTAAAGTACATGTAGTACATTTTTGCATGAGGTGATTGTGATCCGCAAGAACTTTTATTTGAGTTTGCGCCTGTTGTTTTTCTTTCAAGTCTTTCTCTAAACTCAATTTGTTCAATTCAGCGGGTACTTGAATATCTTTCTCTCCAAAAATATAAAACGCTGGTTTATTTAAATTTTGAGTGATGTCAGAAACATTCATTCGAGCGAAATGTGAGATCCATGGAGAAGTGAATTGAGCCATTGCTGCATCTAACATGATTTGTGCTTGTTCACCCGTAACCCCATTATCTTTAATTTGTTGAGCAATTAAACTTTGAAGTTGCGCATCAATACTGTCTTTGTTTTCTGGAGATCTCTTATACACAAGTTCTATTTGTTGCGCATATAGGGAGTCATAGGCTTTTAATGCTGCTTCATTCATTCCTTGGGATTGAGCTGTTAAGTGCGCTTGAGCTTTGAGCAGTTCTTTAGGAGCTGCAGTAACTCCTGCTAAAGAAATGAAAGCTTTTACCTGAGGGTGGGGTTGTGCTACCATTGGAGCAATGATTCCACCTTCACTGTGTCCTATAAGTATAATTTGATTTTTATTGAGCGAAGGAAGTGTTGCGATGTGATCAACAACCGCACTAACATCTTTTGCGAAATCTGTGGTAGTAGAAGTGCTGAAGTTTCCTGTAGATTTACCTGTTCCTCTTTCATCGAAACGTACTACTGCCCAACCATTTTTTGTAAAGTAGTTGGCTAATTCTAGAAACAGATCATGACCAAATACCGTAGAGTTTCTGTCTTGTGGACCAGAACCTGAAATTAGCACAACCACGGGGAAATTATCTCCAGAAAGAGGGGTGTCAACTTCACCTGAAATTAAGTGTGACTGTAAATCTATGTTAAAGGATGTCGCTTTAAAATTGTGTGTTTGCACTTCAGCAATAACCTGATTGTTGATTCTATAAAAAGTTATCGGAATGTTCATTCCACCTTGACTGAAGATTCCTTGTAGCGTGTCTTCATGAAGCTTTGTTAAAGGTAGTTCTAATCCCATAGCCCCCGATTGAACTACAAGTTGTTGGTTTTCCTTTAAAGAAGCATCAACAGGTATATCCTTAGCTCCTTGTTTGGGAGAATCCATGGTAACCTGGTAACTGTTATCAGTATTAACTATGTGCAATATAATGGGAAGTCTCTGCCCCATAACGTTTAATTCTCCTTCCCAATCTCCTTTGAAATTTTGAGCGAAAGTGGACAAGGAGAGAAAGAGAATTGCTAGTGATAAAAGTGTTCTCATAGAAGTAGTTTTTGTACAATTTACAACTTAGAATAAAAGTGAGTTGTGGAATTGGTATTAAAGGTAGAACTGGTTTATAGGGCATAAAAAAAGCCCTCTCAATGGAGGGCTTTCTTATGGGGTCATTTTATTTTAAAAATGAATATTTTTCGCTGTAGAACAACATTTGTTCAATGAAGTCCTGGTTGTATTCCACTTTAATATTGATGATATTTCCATCTGCATCTTTTACGGGAGAAAGTACAGGGTTAACAAAACCTTGGTACGGAGGAAGGTCTAGGACTTTCACTCTTTCCAATACTTCTTTGTGAATTTCTTGGTTCACTTTAACTCCATATGTTTCTACCAAATTCTTTCCAGCTTCGTAGTCACCTTCAGATTTGATACGTTGGATTTCCTTTAATAACTCTCCAAATAATTCTCTTAGCTTGTCGTAATCATTAATGTTAAAGTAAGTTTTTCCATCTTTAACCACACGCTCAATTACATTGTCTGCAGCTCCTTTTTCCATTGCCCATGAAGCCACTAATTGACGGTTTTGCATGTGCTCTTCCTCGATGTCATCTCCTAATTCCAAACGCATCAATTGTGTCATTAATCCGTTTCTAATGTAGTTATCGTATTCTGCAACACCTACGTCTAAAGATTCGATTAAACCAAGCTCCATTAATTTAGGATCCATAATGTAGTACAAACCAACTAAGTCAGCTCTAGCTTCTTCTAATGTTGAAGCATAGTTCTTTAAGGTTTCAGCGGGTTGACCAACACCTTTGTTGATTTGTCCAGAAGCATGACCTACCACTTCGTGTAGGGCCGTGTGCATTTTACCGGCAAGTTTAGAATGAGCTTTCGCCAATTCTACCTCTTTCTCGTCGTGTGCGAATTCTTCTAATAAACCACTTCCTTTGGACTCGTTGTAAGCCGCAATAAGATTTCCTAAACTCACAGATTTAGAACCGTGTTGTTCTCTAATCCAGTTGTTGTTCGGCAAGTTTACTCCAATAGGTGTTGACGGAGAAGCATCTCCAGCCTCACTTGCAACCTGAACTACTTTATAAGAAACTCCTTTAACACTTTTCTTTTTGTGATCCTCCATGATAGGAGAGTTATCTTCGAACCATTGTACGTTATTGGCTACAACCTTCATACGCTCAGAAGCGTCAAAATCTGTAATCTGCACGATAGATTCAAAGCTTGCTCTTTTACCTAAAGCATCTCCATATACTTCAATAAATCCATTGATGTAATCTATATCTCCAGCTGTAGACTTCGCCCAAAGAATGTTGTATTCATCCCACGTTTCTAAGTCTCCAGACTGGTAGTATTCAATTAATTTTTCAAGTGCTGCTTTTTGATCTTCGTTTTCTGCTACCGTTACAGCTTGCTCTAACCAGTAAATGATTTGTTGAATTGCTTCGGCATACATTCCTTCAGCAGAATATACCTTTTCTACTAACTCACCATTTTCAAGAACCAGTTTTGAATTCAATCCTAATTCTACAGGCGTAGAATCTTGTTCAGCTGATTTCTTTGCGTAGAATTCTTCCACCATTGCTTGTGTTACTCCTTCACCATAAAAGTTATTGGCAGAGGCTACAATCATGTCAACGTTAGAATTTTTGTTCTTACGTTTCATTCCTACCTTGTCACTAAACATCAATTCCAACGCTTCCGGACTCATTTCTGAGCCAACAGACTGCATTACATCCGTGAAATATGCTTGCTCAAATGCTGGCATCATCTTTTGCATTCCGTAGTGGTGGTGTACACCATTAGCGAAGTAAAAGCGCTTAGCATATAATTCTAGATTTAACCAATCGGCATGTTCTCTATCACCTTTGTAATTGGCTAAAATATTATCTAACGCTGCTCTAATTTCAAGGTTGTGTTCGTTGTTTTGATCGTAGATGATATCTCTACCAGACAAACCAGCTTGTGCCAGGAAGTAAACCAATTTCTTTTGGTTTACACTTAAATTATCGAAATCATTGATTTTATAGCGCAATACTTGAATGTCTGCGAATCTATCTACTACCATTTCCAAATCATCCGGATTCGGGTTAATGGCCAAATCAATGGTGTCTTTTACATTTACTTCCTGTGGTGTTTCGGTTGCGTTTTGTTGATTACAAGCACTTGTACCCAAGGCTGCCAACATAATTCCTACACCAAAAATGTGTTTTCTATTCATGTCAATATAATTAGCGGTCTAAATATAGACATTGCATTTTAGATAAACAGAACCACAGGTGTAGAATAATCACCGGTTAATTATTCGCCGGCTTTTTTCATTTTTTCTAGTTCAAACATTTCATCTCTCAAGCGTGCAGCCTCTATAAAGTCAAGATCCTTAGCAGCTTTTTCCATACGCTTACGGGTAGCAGTAATTGTTTTCTCAAGTTGTTCTTGCGACATCATTTGAATTACAGGATCGGCAACAATCGTACTTTTACCTTCTTGTTTGTAGGTATAGGTTTCTTCTTCCTCTCTAATGTTTGTTTGTTTAAGAATCTCTTCGTGCGATTTTCTAATTTGGGTAGGAGTGATGCCATGCTCCTCATTGTATTGTTCCTGAATAAGCCTTCTTCTTGCTGTTTCGTCTATGGTCTTTTGCATGGAGTCTGTAATCTTATCTCCGTACATGATTACCATTCCGTTGACGTTTCTGGCTGCTCTACCAACCGTCTGTACTAAAGATCTCTCATCGCGCAAGAAACCTTCCTTGTCTGCATCAATAATTGCCACCAAACTCACCTCAGGTAAATCTAATCCTTCACGCAATAAGTTTACTCCAATCAATACATCATATTCTCCCAAACGCAGTAGACGCAGAATTTCTACACGTTTAAGTGTATCAACATCACTGTGTATGTATTCACAGCTTATTCCTAATTTTTGCAAATATTTTTGAAGTTCCTCGGCCATACGCTTAGTCAGCGTAGTAACTAAAGTTCTTTCATCTCTTTCGATGCGTATGTTGATTTCCTCCATGAGGTCATCTATTTGATTCAGACTAGGTCTTACCTCTATAATAGGGTCTAATAATCCTGTAGGACGAATAACCTGTTCTACCACAATTCCGTTGGATTGTTCCAATTCAAAATCTGCCGGTGTGGCGGATACGTAAATTGTTTGACTTTGCATGCTCAGAAATTCCTCGAATTTTAAAGGACGGTTATCCATAGCTGCTTGTAAACGGAATCCATAATCAACCAAGTTTACTTTTCGAGATCTGTCACCTCCATACATCGCTCTAATTTGAGGAACGGTAACGTGACTCTCATCGATGAGCATCATCATGTCGTCCGGGAAGTAATCTAACAAACAGAAGGGCCTTGATCCAGGTTCACGCTTATCAAAGTAACGCGAATAGTTTTCAATACCAGAACAGTAACCTAATTCGCGTATCATTTCTAAATCAAAATTCACACGTTCATCGAGGCGGTTTGCTTCTGTGATTTTTCCTTCTCGTTTAAAAGCTTCCACCTGTTTTACCATATCCTCTTGGATTTCGTGTATGGCTCCTCTTGTTGTGTCTGGAGAACTTACAAAGATATTTGCTGGGTAAATATTGATTTCTTCAAACTCTTCTAGCGTTGTATTACTCAAGGGGTCAATAGAAGTGATTTTTTCAATTTCATCTCCCCAAAACTCTATACGCAAAGCATAGTCGGCATACGCCAAGTAGATATCTACCACATCTCCTTTTACTCTAAAATTTCCACGGTCAAACTCTTCGGTTGTTCTAGAGTATAGGTTTTCTACCAATTTAAATAAGAACTTATTTCTACTAATAACGTCCCCCACCTTTACATACATGATGCTTTTTGAGAATTCCTCTGGATTTCCCATACCATAAATACAAGAAATGGAAGAAACTACTATGACATCCTTTCTCCCTGATAGGAGGGCGGAAGTTGCAGAGAGTCGAAGCTTTTCAATTTCGTCATTGATGGCTAAATCTTTCTCAATGAAAGTATCTGTAACCGGCAAATACGCTTCAGGTTGGTAGTAGTCATAATACGAAACAAAATATTCTACGGCGTTATTCGGAAAAAACTGTTTGAACTCTCCATAAAGTTGTGCTGCCAAGGTTTTGTTGTGAGAAAGTATGAGCGTTGGTTTATTGGTTTCAGCAATAACATTGGCCATGGTAAATGTTTTACCAGAACCTGTTACCCCCAAAAGGGTTTGATGCATTTCACCATTGTTAATTCCTTTAACTAAACTTTCTATCGCCTGCGGCTGATCGCCTGTGGGTTGGTATTCTGAAACGAGTTTGAAATTCATGTAGATTTTGCTTCTAATTTTAGGCCTATCGGCTGTACAAATTTAAGTAGAATAAATGAGGAATTAAGGGAGTGTTTAAGGCTCTGTCAGCCAAAGGATATTCTTTGAGAAAAGCGTACTTTAAGCTAAAGCCGATATAAGGTTCAAAGAATTAGAAATCTTAAGTTTTCTTAAGGAATGTAAAAGAATTTCCTTTTAACACTACTTAACATGAAAATCTTCTATTTTTGTCAACGATGAAAAATAAAATATTGTCAAGAACCACTGTATTAATGTTGTCGTTGGTCTTGCTTTCTTGTTCTGATTATGGACAGATTGTGAAGGGAGATAATTACGAGGCAAAATTACTAAAGGCAGAAACTTTATACGAAAAAGAATCTTATCCACGTGCGCTTACTTTGTACGAGCAAGTTTATCAACGTTATCCAAGAACAGAGGATGGACAGTTGGCTTACTACAAAATGGGGATGACCTATTACAAAATGCGTGACTTCATCATGGCGGGGTATTACTTAAACAACTTCGTGACGCGTTTTCCTTACAGTGCAAGGGCAGAGGAGTGCCTGTTTTTAAGTGCAATGTGCTCTGTTAAATTATCTCCTGATGCATCGTTGGATCAAGAGGATACGGAGATTGCAATCAATGATTTACAAACTTTTATCGATAGATATCCAGAAAGTAATTTAGTAGACTCATGTAATACGTTAATGGATGGTTTGCGTTTTAAGTTAGAAAAGAAGGATTATGAGGCAGTTATTCTTTACCACAATATGGAGAATTACAAAGCCGCAAAAACTTCTGCAACTATTTTCATGGAGAACTTTCCTCAAAGTACGTTTAATGAAGAGGTAGCTTACCTCAGAATTTATAACGCTTTTACCCTTGCAACGAAAAGTATTTTCACCAAGAAAAAAGCTAGGTTTCAGGAAGTAATTAAGTTTTGTGATTTGTTTGAAGCTAAGTATGAGGGTTCTAGCTATGCGAAAAAAGTAAATAAGATGAAAGAAAACTCGAAGGAAGAACTTCTGAAAGTTTCTGAAACTTATCAGTTTAGAGAGCTATTGGCAACCTATCAATTGTCCGAAACCAACTCGAAAGCTAAAAAAATCATATATCTTAAAGAAACTATAGAAAAACATCGTAACTTTGTAGCCGAATTTCCTGATTCTGAATTTTTGAAACGTGCAAACGATATCAAAGATAAAGCGGAGAAGGATTTGCAAAAATTACAGTAAAGTAAAAACTATTATGAGCTTTAAAAATAGTACTGCAGAACGTACAACGATAACAAGAAATACAAGTGAATTAGAGGAAGCTACAGGAAACTTGTACGAAACAATTATCATGTTAGCAAGACGTTCTAACCAAATTAATGTAGAATTAAAAGAGGAGTTAACACGTAAGTTACAGGAGTTTGCTTCTTCTACTGATAATTTAGAAGAGATCTTTGAAAACAGAGAGCAAATCGAAATTTCTAAGTTCTACGAAAAGTTACCGAAGCCGGTAGCTATGGCTATGAAAGAATTGGCCGAAGGCAAGATATACCAACGTAAATTAGAAGAGTAAAACTACCATGTTACAAGGAAAAAAAATAGTCCTTGGTATAACAGGTGGTATTGCAGCATATAAAATTGCGTCTTTAATAAGGTTATTAATAAAAAACGGGGCAGAAGTCAAATGTATAATGACTTCTGCCTCTGTTGATTTTATAACTCCGTTAACCGTTGCTACACTATCAAAAAATCCTGTTTCCATAGATTTTTGGAACAAGGAGAATGGCGAATGGACCAACCACGTTGATTTAGGAATGTGGGGGGATCTCATGCTTATTGCACCACTTACAGCAAATACACTTTTTAAAATAGCAAATGGTTGTTGCGACAACCTGTTAACTGCCACTTATCTTTCAGCAAAATGTCCTGTAATGGTAGCTCCTGCAATGGATTTGGACATGTATGCTCATCCGAGTTCAACACGAAATTTAGCTCAAATTCAAAAAGACGGAGTACAGGTGATTCCTGCACAGTCTGGAGAATTGGCCAGTGGTTTGGTGGGACAAGGTAGAATGACAGAACCCGAAGATATTTTTAAAGAGGTAAAACGCTTTTTTACGGATGCCGAAAAATTGGCAGGTAAGCGTTTTGTGGTTACAGCTGGACCAACCTACGAGGCGATAGATCCTGTAAGGTTTATCGGAAACCATTCTTCAGGAAAAATGGGAGTAGCTATAGCAAAAGCTTTGTTGAGTTTAGGAGCTCATGTAGATTTGATTCTAGGACCTTCCAAACAAGAAATCCATCACGAGAGGTTGAACCGTGTTGATGTGAAGTCGGCAGAAGAAATGTTGGCGGCAGTGCAAGCGGTGTATGAAAAAGTAGATGGGGGAGTGTTTGCTGCTGCGGTAGCGGACTACCGTCCAAAAACACAAGCCAAGCAAAAAATAAAAAAGAAGGCAGATAATTTAACCATAGAATTGGTGAAGAATCCAGATGTGTTAGCTTGGGCAGGAGCCAATAAAAAACAACAGTTTTTAGTTGGATTTGCTCTGGAAACCAATAATGCACTGGAGCATGGAAAAGGAAAATTAGAGCGTAAAAATTTAGACGCAATAATTATCAATACCTTGGAAGATAAAGGTGCTGGTTTTGGAGGGGACACGAATAAAATAACCTTGTTAGAAAAAGACAATAATTTTCATAATTTTGAGTTGAAGAGTAAAGACGATGTTGCCTATGACATTGTGAATTTTATTGCAAATAAATTATGACCAAATATTTAAGCATACTCGCCTTCGTAATCTTTTCTATTACGGCGAAAGCACAAGAATTAGATTGTCAAGTTTCTATTGGTGTAAAACCTGGATTAGATGTAACCTCTGTTGAACAAGAAATTTTCAAAGAGCTAAAGCTGACCATATATGAATTCATGAATACTACGGTTTGGACCACGGATGAATTCGAGGTAGAGGAGAGAATAAGTTGTCAGTTACAAATTACGATTAACGCAATTCCATCACCAGGTAATTACGCGGCAAGTTTGCAAATACAATCAACACGTCCAGTATTGAACAGTACATACAATACCACGTTATTTTCATTTTTGGACAACGATTTTAATTTTAAGTACTCGAGAAATGCAATTATTTCCTATTCTCCTAATGAGTATAAGAATGAGCTGACTTCAATTTTGGCGTATTATGCCAATATCATTTTAGGCTATGATTACGACTCTTTTTCTTTAAAGGGCGGTCAAAAATATTTTGAGCAAGCACAAACTATAGTAATTCAGGCGGCCTCATACCGTGGTGCAGGTTGGGTTTCGGAAGATAGGGATAGAAGTAATAGATATTTCCTTATCGATTACATCTTGCAACCCAAGTTTGAACCTTTGCGCGAAATGTATTACGATTATCACAGAAAAGGTTTAGATAAGATGTATACCAACGCTACCAAAGCGCGTGAAACGTGTTTAAATGCGTTGAAGAAAATGGAAGCGGTACACCGAATTAGACCAGGATCGTTAAACGTTGTGATTTTTGCGAAGATGAAATTGTCTGAAGTAAAAGGAATGTTTACCGATGCTGAAAACGCCGAGAAAACTGAAGTGGTGAACTTGTTGAAACGAGTGGACCCTGCGAATTCAAACAAATATCAAGAAATTCTTTCTGAATAATGCTTAAAAAACTTACGGTTCAAAACTTTGCACTTATAGAAAATGCGCAATTAGATTTTGAGCAAGGGTTTACAGTGATCACTGGAGAAACAGGGTCAGGTAAATCTATATTATTAGGAGCGCTTTCTCTTATTCTGGGAGAAAGAGCAAATTATGCAGTAATTAGAAATCAAGAAAAAAAGACCATAGTAGAGGCTGTTTTTGATATTAAAAATTACGGTTTACCTGCTTTTTTTGAAACACAAGATTTAGACTTTTTTGAAGAAACAATCATCCGCAGAGAAATTAGCGCGAACGGTAAGTCACGCGCATTTGTGAATGATAGTCCTGTACAGTTGAGTGTTTTAAAACAACTCTCTGAGCAGTTAATTTACATCAATAGTCAACACCATACCTTAGCACTTCGCGAGTCTGCTTTTCAGTTAGACTTGTTGGATACTTTGGCTGGTACCTTGACAAAACGTGAAACATACAGAGCAAAGTTTAAAGCTTGGAAACAAGGGCAAAAAGAATTGTCTGAAAAGAAAGAGGCTTTAGCGCAACATCTTCAAAATGCAGATTTCGTTCGTTTTCAGTTAGAGGAACTGGAAGCACTAGATTTGGATAATGTAGATTTTGAAGCTTTTCAAACTGAACTCAATAGAGCAGAAAATGCGGGTGACTTAGGAGCTAGTTTTTCGGGAATAGATGAGCAACTTTCTGGAGAAGGTGGTGTGCTTGAGCATCTAAGAGCCTTACACCGAAGAATAAGCGGTATGAACTTAAACGATGAAGCCTTAGATGCTTTGTTGGAGCGCATTAAAACAACGGAAATAGAGTTAGATGATATTGCCCAAGAAGCAGGAAGTGAATTGTCTAAAGTTGAAGTAGATCCGCAATTGATTGACGAGTTAACCGAAAAGGTAAACGCTTACAATAGTCAATTGAAAAAACACAATGTTTTAGACCAATCTGCCTTAATAGAAGTAAAAAATGAATTGCAGAGTAAAGACACCGATGTTTTAGATTTACAAGAAGAGATAGATGCTTTGATTTTAGATTTAAATGCACAAGAAGAGCAATTGATGAAAGAAGCGCAGGAATTGAGTTCTTCTCGAACTAAAAAATCTAAAGGAATTGCAAAAGAAATAGTGAGTTTGTTACAAGAAGTAAAGTTAGCGGATTCACAACTAGTTTTTGATATCACTTCAGGGAACTTAACAGAAAGTGGGCAAGATAAATTGACCATCAAATTTACTCCCAATAAAGGTATGGATGTTCAGCCTATAGAGAAGGCTGCATCAGGTGGAGAATTAAGTAGATTATTCTTATGTATTCAATCTTTACTTTCTAAAAAGAAGAGTTTACCTACTTTGATATTTGATGAAATAGATACCGGAGTTTCTGGGGAGGTAGCTGATAGAATTGGTAAATTATTAAAAGCTATGGGAGAGAGCATGCAATTATTTGCGATTACTCACTTACCGCAAGTAGCCTCTAAAGGTGAGCATCACATAAAAGTGGCTAAAGAGAATAGAAAGAATGAGACTTTTACGACGCTAGATGTGTTAAACAAAGAGGAGAGAGTTGTGGAAGTTGCTAAGTTAATGAGTGGTTCAGAAGTGAATGATGCAGCGTTGGCAAACGCAGAAAAGTTAATGCAATAATCATGGATAGAAAATTAATAAGTATAGGTTTAGGGATCTTAACCTTGGCCATTTTGTTAGGTGCCTTTGCAGCACATGGATTAGAAAGCTTGGACGTTGCGGCAGATAAAATTAGATCTTTTGAAACGGGTGTACGCTATTTATTTTATACAAGCTTTGGTTTGATGCTATTAAGCGTACTTATGCAACGTTTTGACTTTGAGATAAAAACGCAGTATCGACAAATTTTGTGGGGTACTGTTTTGTTTTCACTCTCTATCTTTTTACTGGTGCTGATACCAGCATTAGGAGGGGATAAACCTAAGTTTTTAGGTCCCGTTACTCCACTTGGTGGAGTGTTAATGATACTTGGTTGGGGCGGTATTTTTGTCAAATATGTCCGCACCAAGTAATTAAATGTTAAAAAAAACAGAGATTGTTAAATAATGTATGGTTTATCCACAATTTGACCTTACAAAATGTGAAAAATGTTGTCTACGATAACAGACGGCCAAACGATATTAATGTATCTTTGCATTTATAAACACAAAGCGAAAGCTTCAAAAACAGTTTTATGAACGAATTCGGTAAGAGAGGTAAAAATGCCAATTTGAAAGATTCTATCGGTTTAGAGAACCTAGGAAATGTATTCTGGAACCTAACACCTGCAGAGCTTGTAGAAGATACAATCCTAAACGGTCAGGGGGTATTAACAGATACTGGTGCATTAGCAATTGAAACAGGAAAGTTTACAGGAAGATCTCCTAAAGACAGATTTGTTGTATGTGATGAGAACACTGAAAACACAGTATGGTGGGGAGATATCAACATCAAGTTTTCTCCTGAGAAGTTTGATGCACTTTACAATCGCATGAAGTCTTACCTTATTGGTAAGGACATGTATGTGAGAGATGCTTATGCTTGTGCGGATGATAATCACCGTTTGAACATTCGAGTTACTACAGAATTTCCATGGTCTAACATGTTTGCATACAACATGTTCTTAAGACCAACAGATGAAGAAGTCCAAGAATTTGATGCAGAGTGGAACATCGTATGTGCACCTGGTTTCTTGGCTGATCCAGAGATTGATGGGACAAGACAATCTAACTTTGCAGTTATCAACTTTACTAAAAAGATGATAATTATTGGTGGTACAGGATACACAGGAGAGATCAAAAAAGGAATCTTCTCTGTATTGAACTACGTATTGCCGCATGAGAAAGACGTTCTTTCTATGCACTGTTCTGCGAACATTGGTAAAGACGGAGATACAGCAGTATTCTTTGGTTTATCAGGAACAGGTAAAACAACTTTATCTTCAGATCCAAACAGAAGATTGATTGGAGATGATGAGCACGGTTGGGCTGATGGTACAGTATTCAACTTCGAAGGAGGATGTTACGCGAAAACTATCGACTTATCTGCTGAGAAAGAGCCACAAATTTACGACGCCATTAAGTTTGGAGCGATTTTAGAAAACATTGGGTTTGTAGATGGAACATCTACTCCAGATTACACAGATGATAGCATTACGCAAAACACGCGTGTATCTTACCCAATTCACCACATTGATAACATTGCTACTCCTTCAGTAGGAACTACACCAAAGAATATTTTCTTCTTAACGTGTGATGCCTTTGGAGTATTGCCTCCGATCTCTAAGTTAGATAGCGGACAAGCAATGTACCACTTCATTTCAGGATACACTGCAAAGGTAGCTGGAACTGAAGCTGGAATTACAGAGCCACAAACTGCATTCTCTGCATGTTTCGGAGCTCCATTCTTACCATTACACCCAACGAAATACGCGGAGATGTTAGGTAAGAAAATGAACGAAAACAACGTTAAAGTTTGGTTAATCAACACTGGATGGTCTGGTGGTGCTTACGGTACAGGAGAGCGTTTAAGCTTGAAATACACAAGAGCAATGATTACATCTGCTTTAGAAGGAAAATTAGATAACGTAGAGTACACGAAACACGAAATCTTTGGATTAGAAATGCCAAATACTTGTGAGAATGTACCTGCTGAAATCTTAAACCCTAAGAATACTTGGGAAGATAAAGCTGGATACGATGCTAAAGCTAGTGAGTTAGCTGATGCGTTCGTAAACAACTTTAAGAAGTTTGAAGAGCACGCTAATGAAGAAATTTTAGCTGCAGCGCCTAAAGCTTTAGTTTAAGATTCTATCATTGAATTTGAAAAGGGATGAACTTCGGTTTGTCCCTTTTTTTGTTTCCAACAGGGGGTGGAATGACAGCTTTGTTTTTTAGGGATTTTAGTTGAACAAACCTATGGTGCACGACTTTAGAAGTGCGATATAGGTGCACTGAAACTAATGCCTAAAAAGCAAACTATAATGGAAAACCCGGCCGTTGGCCAAGTGATATTAATTGTCTTGAGGATTGATGGGGAATGAAGTCATAACCGCATACTTCTTGCCTTGTTTTTTAAGGTATTTACTCCACAAAGTATCTCCGGCGTGCACGTCCATAATGTCTTTCGCCTTGATATCTGTAACCAACCAGGCATGTTCATTTAACTCTTGATCTAACTGATGGGGTGACCATCCTGAATAACCCAGGAAAAAGCGGACCTCTGTAGGTTTTATTTCACCCGTTTCTAGGTGATGTAAGAGCTCGCTGTAAGAACCACCAATATAAATGTTAGGAATAACCTCTCTGCTGTCTTTCAGTACATCAGGCCTGCTGTGAATAAAGTAAATATTATCTGTTTCTACAGGACCGCCAATACCTATTTTTGTTTCAATATCAGGGAAGTTATTGGCCACTTCTCTCAAGTCTAAATCAATAAAATTATTGAGTACAAAACCGAAACTACCCTCCTCGTTGTGTTCACACAAAAGAATAACTGAACGCCCGAAATAATCGTCGTTCAAAAAGGGCTCTGAAATCAGAATTTTTCCTTTTGCAGGTGTTGAGTTATTTGTAAAACTTAAATCCAAAGTTTGGGTTATTTGTATTAAATATAAGGATAGTTTTAAAAGAAAAGCAATGGGAATGGAAGAAATGTTCTTCTGTTACAAGAAGGCAGGTGGTCTTGTGAAATTTAACTTGGCGTCTTTGAACAGGTTAGACTTCGCGTTGAAGGTTAAAGTGAAACTTTGTCCTGTTCCAGACGGAATCCATCTAAAGGCTAAAACCCAACAGTGCATGTCTCTATTTAGTGAGAAAACTGTACGTTGAAGGTTCTTGTTACTGATGTCGTAATTGGCATTAACTCCGACTTTCCAACGTTTGGTTAAACTGAAATCTGCCACCATGTTTATGGTGTGGTTTTGATTAAACCTTTGATTTACAAACTTGGCAGAATCTGTGTGAATGCTTGTGTAGAAGTTGTAAGAAAAGTTCAGTTTCCAAGGAATTTCATAGTTTAATACTTCTTCCGGGTGAAGGCGGTAATACTCGTAGTCTGCATTCCAGGAATTAGCTTCCGAGAACTTTGTTTCTTCTATTTTTTTTAAACTTTCCTTACTGGCAAGGGTGAAGGTAACAGATACATCAGATTGCGTAAGGTTACTTAAGCTTTGGCCCTGTCTAAATGCAAAACTATTCTGTTGCTGTCCAAAGTCATCTATGGCATATAGAGAGAAAGTAGCTGAACTTACAACACTCACAAACTTAAATGGTTTAACTCTTAGGTTGGCTCTTACGGGACTCCAGTTTAAAGAGTCTTTTAAGAAATCGTAGTTTCCAGAGAAGCTCAGGGCTTCTATTATACGAAACTTCACATCTTCATCAATGGTGTCGTTGGTAACACGTTTTTTAAACTCAAAGGCATTGTTAAAGCTGTAGTTTATTACTGCAGTTTCTCGAGAGTAGCCTTCCCTGTATATACTGTTTTGGTAAGGGGAGAAATTTAAAACAACTGTGTCTTGTGTATTGGTTATATAAGTTCTTGTAACGGTACTACTTAAATCTGGAGTATAAGAGAAGTTGAAAGATGGTGTAAGAACGTGACGCATTTTCATTTTGCTCTTTCCTACAAATCTGTAATAAGAATATAGAGAGGTTGTTAAACTTGAAGTGAAGCTAAGGTCTTGTGAGTATCCACCGTAGTTATTGCTTTCGGTTTCTATGATGCTGTCGCCGGAGAAATCATAAACCTGATCTATTCCTTGTAAGTTGATTCTTGAATTGTAATTAATGGATGGCGTTAGTGTGAATCTACTCCCAAGAAGTGGAACCGCTGTAGTTACCTTTATTGAGTTTTTTACACCATTGCGCAGATTGGCTGCCATTCCAGTGTAATCTCTTGTACGTATAAGGCTATCGGCAAATACCGTATTGTTTCTAGCTTCTAAGTTGTAGGTAACCCCGATTTTTTCGTAAAACCTTTCTTTACCAATAGAATTTCTTCTTAAGAATTTGAAGGGGAAGAAACGGTTAACGTTTAAAGTATATACGGGTAAGTCCATGTCTATATTTCCCGAAGACTTGTTTTGTTTCATTGCGGCCTTAAGTCCCATAGTAACAGGTTTACTCGGGAATTTACGTGTAATGTTAATACTTGAATTTAAGGTGCTTTTTAAGAAGTCTGGGTTGTCTGTTTGGGTGCTTAATGTTGCGTCATTACTCGACTGAAAGTTTACATCAGAACTGAAATTCCAATAGGGGTTCGCATTGTTCTTTTGTCGGTGTTGCCACTTGATGACACTGTTGTTTTGTAAAGTACTGTCATCTGGAAAGGGTCTGTTGATTTGAATGAAACTTAATTCCAGTGATCCATTGTACTTGTATCTGTCGTTGTATTGGGTATAATTCTTAAAGCCAAAAGTTCCGCTGGTATAAGCTGAAGCGTATAAACTGGTCTGAATTTTATCAGAGGCTTTTATAGGAAAGAAGTAACCTAGATCCTGGAAGCCCATTCCTAAATTGGCGTTTTGGAAAGCCAGTTGAGGAAAAATAATCCCTGTTTGTTCTCTTTCTTGCGTAGGTAGAAAAATGAACGGAAGTCCCAAAGGAGTGGGCACACCTGCTATCCATAAATTTAATGGACCACTAACAATACGCTTGTTGGGAACCAATACCGCTTTAGATAATTGAAAATGATAGTGGGGTTCGTCTAAGTCACAAGTGGTAAATTTACCTTCTACAAAGTGCAGCTCGCCATTGGTTTGACGCTTTGCTCTTTCCATGTGTAAATAGTTTTCTTCTTGCTTAACCTTAAGCTCCTGTATGTATGCTTTTTTTGTTTCGAAATTGTATTTCAGCGTTGCAGCTTTTACTTCTTCACTTCCATCACTAAATACGGGAATTCCAACTCTGTTGCTGTCTTGGTCTAAAGTATAAGTAGCTTGAACAGTACGGTTTTCCATATCCATTTCTATGTAGTCTGCCGTAAGAGATATTCCTTCGTACTCTACTTTAGCATCACCATACAAGGCTGAAATTCCAGTTTTAACATCTGTAATAATACTGTCTCTACATGAATAAGTAATGGGGGCCTCTAGGGTGTTGTCTACTTTTACGATTCTGTCTTGCCCTAAAGAAAAGCTTGGAGCCGAAGTGATTATACTCAGAATTATTAACAATCTAACGACGAAAAACTGAACTATGGTACGTGATTTGAGCAAGTGTTCTTTGTAAATTTGTAATATCCGAGTTATAACGGATACAAAACTAAAAAATTACCTTAGGTGATGCGCAATTTTTTTTCATCCATACTCATATTTTTCACATTATTAACAGGACTATTCTCCTTCGCTCAAGAGGAGGTTGTATTGCCTGATGGCGTGAGAACAATTGTTATTGATCCAGGACATGGTGGTCACGATCCTGGTTGTCATGGTGAACACTCTAAAGAAAAAGATATAGCCTTGGCTATTGGACTTAAATTGGGAGAATACATCGGAGGTAAGTATCCTGAGATAAAAATCATTTATACACGTAAAACCGACGTGTTTGTTTCTCTAGATGACCGAGCGAAATTGGCCAATGATAATCATGCAGATTTGTTTATCTGTATACACGCAAACGCTGCTAGTCCAGCTGCGAAAGGTGTGGAAACTTATGTTTTAGGATTGCACAGAACGGAGAGTCAACAAAAAATTGCAGAAAGAGAAAACAGTACAATTTATTTAGAGGAGGATAATGGTGAAAAGTACAAAGACTTTGATTTGAGTCCGGACGCGATTATTGCGCGCAACTTACAATTGAGTGTGTTCTTACAGCAAAGCATCAGTTTTGCGGCTAAAGTTCAGGCCCAATTTAAGAATTTGGGTCGTCACGACAGGGGAGTGAAACAAGCTGGTTTTCTTGTACTCTATAAAACAACGATGCCAAGTGTGTTGATAGAAACTGGTTTTTTGACGCATAAAGAAGAGGAAGAATTTCTTTCGAATCCGGTGAATCAACAAAAAATGGCCAATAGTATCTTTAAAGCTTTTCAAGAATACAAAAGTGAAATTGAAGGGGTGAATACTTTGATTGTGGATGCCAAAGAAATTGCAGATTTACCTGATAGCTTACTCAATGTAACAGATACATCCGAAGCAATCACAGAAGTGAAAGAGGAAGTTTTTTACGTAGAAGAGGAAGATTTGACGGATAAGTATGTTTTTAAGGTGCAAATAGAAACTTCTACGACCAAGGTGGCTCTTAATGATACTAGGTTTAAAGGACTAACAGTAGAGGAATATTTTCAGAATAAACTCTTTAAGTATACCGTTGGAAATTATGTAATGGATATAGACGCTGCTTTTAAACTGCGCAAAGAAATGGTGGCAAAAGGGTATTCCTCAGCTTTTGTAGTGGCTTTTAAAAATGGAGAACGTGTCTCTATAACTGAAGCTCGCGCTGCTCTACCTTAATATTCTATCACGTAATCTAAGGTATCGAAAGGGGTTGTGATTAAACTGTCAAAAACGACGAGACTAATTTCAGGTACCCAATAAATAAATTTATAATATTGGTTTCCGTTGTTGGCACAATACAGGTTGGTGTCAATGTTTGCCCCGTTGAAAAAGCGTTGTCCTAATCCACAACAAGATTCACAACCTGTTTTTGCTTCGTAAATCTCTAATTTCAATTGATCATTAGGGTCGCTCGCTCCCGTGTTTTTTATTTTAAAATTGATGAAAGCTTTTGCGTGGGTTGTGTAATTGAAAATGTTGTCATTTTCGGTAGTTATTTCCGAGAAAAATATGGTTTCGTCAATGGGGAAGTAATTGTCTTTTTCAACCTTAAGGTAGAATTTAAGATCTCGCTCTCTTAAAAAAGTAAAGCTATAATCTCCTGAAGCGTTTAGCGTACTTTCTCCTACAATTCTTACATCCCCTGTATTCGCATCAACAGCAGTTAATGTTACTTGGGCATTTTCTAAACCTTGGTTAAAACTTTCGTCGTAGATATTTCCTTTAATGGTAAATTCTAAAGGATCCTTTTTACAGGCTATTAAGATTGGTAAAACTAAAATGATGAGGGTGAAGTGAAACAGCGCTTTTTTCATGACATTAAAAATAAGGAAAAAGCCATGAATTCAAATATGAATTATTTCAAGTGTAGCTTATTTCTAATGAAGGCGGTCATTTTCTCCATGTTCGTATAAGGAATCCAAGTGGCCTCTTTGTATCTCTTAAACCATGTAATTTGACGCTTCGCGTAACGTCTTGTATTGCGCTTTATTAATTCAATACATTCTTCTTTAGTACTTTCCCCGTTGAAGTAAGCAAAGATTTCTTTATATCCCACGGTGTTTAAACTTTGAAGGTGTTTGAGGTGGGCAACACGTTCGACTTCTTCAAATAACCCATCCTGAACCATTATATCAACACGTTGGTTTATTCTATCGTAAAGAACCTCCCTGGGATGGTCTAAGATAAATATGTAGGCATTGAAATTTCTCACCTTTTTGGCGTTTTTACGCAGCTCAGAAAATTTTTGTCCTGAACACTTTATAGCTTCAAGTGCGCGTATAACCCTATGACTGTTTCCTTTGTCTACTTCCTGAAAATAATCGGGGTCTTTTTCCTCAAGTTCTTCTAATAAGTTAGCTAAACCTTTTTCCTTCTCTAGGTTTATATAATGTTCCTTTACTTGATCATCTTTTGGGATGTCATCAATGCCATATAAAATAGCATCAATGAATAAACCTGAACCACCTGTTAGAATTACGTTGTCATGTTTTTCGAATAATTTATCCAATAGGGGAATGGCTTCTTCTTCAAAGGCACCAGAAGAAACTGGATTTTCTAAGGAATGACTATCTATAAAATAATGGGGAACTCCTTCTTGTTCTTCTAGACTCGGTTTTGCAGTACCGATGGCAACTTCTTTGTAAAACTGTCTACTATCAGCGGAGAGGATTGGGCATTGTAATTGTTTGGCAAGAGCTACTGAAAGACCTGTTTTACCACTGGCAGTGGCCCCTCCAATTACAACTAAGTTTTTCATAACGAATCTAATAAAAATGAGAAAGGAGCAAAACTAGCGTTTTACTCCTTTCAATCTAACCTACCTTTTACAACTAAACCTGAGGCAAATTTAATGAAGTTTTTGAGTTGACAAAACAAATGTTGATAAAAAAACAGAAAACTTTAGTTTATAGACATAAATCAAGGATGATCGGTTGAAGGGAGAAAAAGAATTTCATTTCTAAAATGATGAATTGATTATCTTTGTTCCGTAAACAAAATGAATACTATGTTATTAAAAGATAAGGTTGTCATCATTACAGGTGCGTCTAGAGGAATAGGTAAGGCTATTGCACAGAAGTGTGTAGAAGAAGGAGCTAAAGTTGCTTTTACTTACTTGTCTTCAGAGGAAAAAGCAAAGGCATTAGAAGCTGAATTAACTCAGAATGGAGGAGAGGTAAAAGGGTTTAAATCTAATGCAAGTGATTTTGATGCAGCTCAAAAATTAGTTGACGACGTTATGGAAGCATTTGGTCAAGTTGATGTGTTGATCAATAATGCAGGTATTACCAGAGATACTTTGTTGATGAGAATGACAGAGCAACAGTGGGATGAAGTAATGAACACGAACTTGAAATCTGCATTTAACTTAACAAAAGCAGTTCAGCGTCCAATGTTAAAGGCTAGAAAAGGATCTATCATTAATATGTCTTCTGTAGTAGGTGTTTCTGGAAATGCAGGACAAGCAAACTATGCAGCTTCTAAAGCTGGAATGATTGGATTTACAAAGAGTGTTGCTCAAGAGTTAGGATCTAGAAACATTAGATGTAATGCAATTGCACCAGGATTTATCGAAACTGAAATGACGGGAGCATTGGATGAGAAAGTTGTTCAAGAGTGGAGAAATTCAATTCCTTTGAAAAGAGGTGGTTCTCCAGAAGATGTTGCAAATGCAACGGTATTCTTAGCTTCTGATATGTCAGCTTATATTACAGGACAAACACTTCACGTTTGTGGAGGTATGTTAATTTAAGCACTATTAAGATATAAATGTAAAGGCTCCTTTTAGGAGCCTTTTTTATTTTCTGATAATTGATTGCATCAACTTCTGTGGAAGCTGGTAGAATAAGATAATACCAAATAACAAGGACATGGCCCACAATACAAGCATGTTGATTTGATAGGTGCTGTATTTTTTATTAAACATGTATTTATAGGCTGAATAAAAATGCGCATTTAATAATCCACTGTCTGGTGTTATGTATATCAAGTTGTGCTTAGGTATGATTTCATTTTTAGCAATTACATATTGGCTGAGTTCTTTTTTATTGCACAAAAGATCTTCTAATGCTTCGTTGGCATATGTTTTTTCAGCTTTATCAAATAGAGCTGGAGTCATTTCATATTTAATATTCTCTATGGCCGAGCTTGCGTGATGGAGTTCCTTTTTGTAGTAAGCCTCGAGCGTGTGAATGAAGTTTCTGATATTGGTGAAAGTTGAGGAAGTTTGAAGGATTTTAGCTTCCAAGTCATTCACACAATTTTGACAATTAAAATTTTCCGGATTGAAAAGAGACTCTTCCTTTTTAATTTCATTGATTAATAATTGAGTGGCATTTTCAACTGCTTCCGTTTTGATTTTTGTATCCTTATATTTTTCTAAAACATTAAGTTGCGTTTCTAATTCAGGAAGTAAATAATTGATTTTCCAATCGTATTCTGATTCCTGTTTTCGAAGGGGATAAATTTCTTTTTCAAAGCGGTTGTCTTTGTATTGACTCACAGCCAAAGCTTCATACGCCCATCTGGCGGCAATAACGTTACCTATCCAAGGTACAGATTTTTGTTCTGCGAAACTAGGGTTGAGTTTATCGTATTTAACAATGACTCCAGAAAACAACAGTTGTGGAATAATGACGATAGGAATGACAATATAAATCACTTTGGCACTATTGAAACTTGCGGAAATAATTAGTCCCAACATTGAAGCAAAGAAGGAAGTAGAAAAGAGTACTCCAAAATACTCCCAGAACATTCCTTCGATATTCAAAATAGTGTTACCTACTAGAATAAACAGAGCAGATTGCACCATTGAAATAATTCCCATGATGATAATTTTGGAACAGAGATAACTCCCCCAGCTTAAATTCATGAAGGCTTCTCGTTTCAATATTTTCTTATCCTTTATAATCTCTTCTGCAGAAACCGTTAAGCCTAAAAACAAGCTTATGATTACAGCAATAAAGATGTATTGCGGAATGTTCTGATTATGGAAAAAGCTATACCCGTTGGCATTGATCTTATAAAAACGTACAAAATAAGCGATGATTAATGCTAAAACTGGAGCTTCCAATAGGGTGATAAGAACGTACTGTAAATTCGATAATTTTGTTTTTACATCCCTTTGGAAATATACTAATAGCTGTTTCATCGAGGAAGGAATGTTCGATTTAGCCTTAATCGCAGGAAGCTTAGTAAATTTTATGTGCTTTTTACGCTTCTTTTTATTGAACTTCTCTTCCCATTCTTTCGGACTTGTTTTTCTTTGGTCTGTGAAATTACCCAGTTCATCAACAACTTTTGCTTCGATGATATTAAAAAGCTGTTCTGGATTCACATTACCACATGTTGGACACTCCCTTTCTTTGTGGTTAACGTGATTGGTCAAACTCTTGAAATGTACAATAGCGTCTACCGGGTCTCCATAAAATATAGAATATCCTCCATCGTCTAGAATGAGAAGTCTATCAAACATTCTAAAAATTTCTGAGGACGGTTGGTGAATAACGGCAAAAATCAATTTTCCTTTTAACGCCAATTCCTTTAACAAGTCCATGATACGCTCAGAATCTCTTGAGGAAAGTCCAGATGTCGGTTCATCCACGAATAATATCGCTGGTTCTCTTATGAGTTCCATAGCTATATTTAATCGTTTACGTTGACCACCTGAAATTGATTTTTTGAGTGGACTTCCTACTTTTAAATTCTTAGCTTCTAACAAACCTATGGTTTGCAACAAGTCAATTACTTTATTATGTAGTTCTTTATGCGATAGATGTTTAAAACTTAACTTAGCACTATAGTAAAGGTTGTCGTATACACTTAATTCTTCAAAAAGAAGATCGTCTTGAGAGATGTTCCCAATAAGTCCACTTATTTCATCATTGTCTGTATGGACATTTACACCGTTTAATTCTACACTTCCTTCTGTAGGAACGGTAGAACCATTGAGTATATTTAATAGGGTTGTTTTTCCCGACCCAGAACTCCCCATGATGGCAACAAGGTTACCATTACTTTCTGTAAAGCTTACATTGTGCAAACCTATCCGTCCATTTGGAAAGACGTGATTAATTTTAGACGCCTTAAAGTTAAAGGCCTCGTTATCCATTCCTTTATTGAAGAATGAACTTACATCACTATAGTAAAGGTTGGGAGACTTTAGAGATTTAAAATTAGATCCCTGTGTTAGAATATGTACTTTATCGTTGGGAACAACCTGAGCGTTAATGGTGAATTCGTCTTTACCATAGTATCTCAAGAAATACATTTTTACCGTCTCTAAATACAGCACGGCAATTTCACTTTCTAAATTCTTGACGATAAATTGCTTAGAATTTTTAATATCATCATTATGTGTGTTACGTATCAATAAAACCTTATGATGATCTATCGCTTTTTCTGAAAATATAAATTCCGTTATCAGATCGTATTTTTCTTTCGCAATATTGAAAGACTCAGCTACGGTTTCTAAGAATTCTATTTCCTGATGGGTAATTTCTTGACTTGTATTGATGAACTCAATAATTCTCACCAATACAACATAACGCTGCTTCTGATTTAATTCTTTATTAATTTCAGAACAGATACGGAGGAGTTTTACAGAGTTACCTGCCGTACGTTTACGCTTACCATTTTTTTTGTTGACCCTTCCATTGTGTATGTAAAGGTGATTGTCAAATTTAATAAGGTAGTCTTGAACAAGTTCGCTATTGAGTTCTTGCTCTAAAAACTGTTTTACAATTTTTCTACCCTTGGATGAGGTGATTAGGTTTTCAAGGTTGTCATCTTCCGATTTCGAGATAATCGCGAAGAGCTGCATAAGTGCATTTAAAACCTTTTCATTCATGCTCTACTTTTGAAAACCTATATACATTATGGCACAACCCGAGACCTTTTTGTCTAAATCCAATTCTGTTTCTATTCTAACATTAATGGTTGAGGCAATTTTAAAGTCCCAGTAAGGTGCATTTCGCTGATCCTTATTGGTGAAAAGGATATTGTCATTTTCATCGTAAATGGTAAAAATAACATAGTCATCTGCCGTTCCAGCTGAAGCAGCAACACGGTAAACGGAGTTTCCGTAAAACGTGGTTTTAAATTCCGCTTTTTCCCTATCTAGGTAGGCAATATAGGCTTGACCATCACTTACAAAGCTTCGCCCTTTATCGTCTTCGGTGAGATAAGACTCTACAACCGTTTGTACAGAATCACAATCTTGTGTATATCCTATAGCACTCAACAATAAAAGGGAGAATAAGATGATTATTCGATACATAATGTTTTGCAATTATTCAATAATAAAAGTTCGTAGAGCGTTAAAATCAGACATCAATTCTTCAAAAGTATCGTGATCTATCTCTAATTCTGTTCTACTATTGATTGTGGTTAATTTTTCCTTTTTGTCAGTTGTTGAAGGTATGTAAGTGTAACTGCGCTTCACTTTACTATAAGTTTTACGTAGCTTTTTAAATTTCTCTATTAAATCTTTATTGATATCCTCCTCGTTGTATTTATCCAGAAGGGTAATAAAAGTTTCAATGGTTAAACGTTGTTCTGCAATCCTATCCAGTAAACTCTGGTTGTTTTGCATGTTGTATAAATTACTCGTAATATACATAGATTCTACCCAACCTCCTACTAAAATAAGTGCGCTCAGGTTTTTATCTTCGGTACGCTTTATTTCATAATCAATTTTGCTAAAGGCTTCACTTAACAAAACCACCATGGTGTCTTCGTTGGTAGCATTGTTTTGGTAACGGTTAAAAAACTGTTCTCCAAAGGTATGATTTAAGCCTAGATCTTCTGATAAACCTTGAATAGCCGTGAGGTATTTCAAAGCATCATTGTTTTTTTTGTATAATGCTGTAATTCCTAAATCAGCTCCGTAAACTCCTAGGTTAAGTGCCTTTTTCTGATTTGTGACATACTTTTCAGCTTCAGAATAACTGCTTAAAAGTGTAAAGTCATATTTGTAATTAAGACTTTTTATCAAAATTGCAGTTTGTACAGGCGAAGGAATAGAAAATAATTGTCCATCAAAAGTGGTATTGAAAGCCCGGTTAGGATCTTTCAAAAAGGGATCTATTTCTTGCTTTTCTATAGGAGCTTTTTTCGTAGTTTCTTCACTACAAGCAACTAAGCTCAAAGAAATACCTAATAGCAATAGTAAGTTAACTTTTAAATTCATTATTATTCTTGAATGAGTTAGGCTAAAATAAGAAAAAATACCAGAAAAGTTAGTTGAAGTCAAAAAGACTTACTCCTGTATTTTTAAATCCATACTCAATGATTTGCTACCTTTTTTGTTTCTTTGTGAAAAATAGAATTTTATGTTTTCAAGACCGAGAAGAAATAGAAAATCTGCTGCCATTCGCAACATGATTCAAGAAACTCATTTAGGAGTTGAACACTTAATCTATCCATTGTTTTTAGTAAATGGAAAGAATGTAAAGGATGAAGTAGCATCGATGCCTGGAAATTACAGGTGGAGTTTGGACTTGCTCTTGAAAGAAATAGAAGAATGTGTAAAATTAGGGGTCGTAAGTTTTGATTTATTCCCCGCGGTTGATGAGGCGTTAAAAGATCAAAAAGCTTCTTACAGTTATGCAGACGATAACTTTTATTTACACGCTATTCGCAAGATAAAGGAAACTTTCCCAGATATCATGTTGATGTCAGACGTTGCTATGGATCCGTATTCTTCTGACGGTCATGATGGCGTTGTGAGAGATGGTAAGATTTTGAACGATGTGACTTTACCCATTCTTTCTAAAATGGCATTAGCACAAGCACAAGCGGGAGTGGACATTATTGGTCCATCAGATATGATGGATGGAAGAGTTGCAGAGATTCGCCAAACCTTGGATGAAAACAAGTATGAAGATGTTTCCATTATGTCTTATACTGCAAAATATGCCAGTGCATTTTATGGCCCTTTTAGAGATGCTTTAGATTCAGCACCGAAATCGGGTGATAAGAAAACCTATCAAATGAATCCGGCCAATAAACGCGAGGCATTAATCGAAGCGGATTTAGATCAGGCAGAGGGTGCAGATATGTTAATGGTAAAACCAGCTTTGGCTTACTTGGATGTAATTCACCTTTTGAATGAAAATTACGACTTGCCAATTACTGCCTACAACGTTTCTGGAGAATGTGCAATGTTATACGCAGCAGCTCAAAACGGGTGGCTCGATTACAACCAAGCCATGCCCGAAATGCTATTGAGTATGCGAAGAGCAGGAGCAAGTGCAATTCTTACTTACTTCGCGAAAGATTTTGCAAAACTGATTAAATCGTAACTTCTTTTTTAGGTAGAGGAACTTGAAAAATATCATCCGTTCTTTCTACAAATTGAAGCTTAGATAATGTGGCCTCTCCAAGTTTTTTGGTGAGGCCTTTTTCTTTATCCCAAGCGTAAAACTCCCAGGAGGTAGCCATTGGGATTCCATCAACGTCTACGTATTTTTTGTAAACGATGGCATGAGGATCTTCTTCGGCGGTTTTTTGGTCTTTACCCAAAGACACGATATAAGCTGCGGCGTGCAATAATCCACTTTTCTGATCCTGGTATAAAATGTACCAATCATCTGGTGCGTCTCCTATGTTCTCTCCAAAGGTTAAACGTTGCGCGTTGTAGTTCTTTCCTCCTAAATTGCTCTTGGCGTACTCCTCCAATTGAATTCCATTATCATTTAACTTATACGGCAAGGCCATGAAGTAAGACCATGTAAAAATATCAAAGCGTGCCCTGGGGTAGTTTGCGGTGTCCGGACTCAACCAAACAGTGTCTTCGGTAAACATTAAAGCTTTACCATCTCTATGGAGCAATGCGGTTTCTTGGGTTTGAGTGTCATAGATCATTTTTGCATCCAAGCGTTGTTTTCCACCAAAAGTAAGTTTGATGTCAGCTGTGAAAACTCCTGCTTGTTTAAACTTTTCGTAATGATGATGCGTGTTGATCTCCTTTATAAATAAGGGAAGTTCTGTTTGTGATTTCTCCGTCGTGGTTACCGAACACGAGAAAAGCAAAAGACTCGTAATAGGAATCAGTAATTTCTTCATAGATAAATGGACGTTTGCATGTGGACTTTCTTACAATTAGTATTAACTTTCAAACATGCATTTCCACCCAAAATATTTAATTCCATTGATATTCTTGTTATGCTGCACAACTTGTGGTTTAACAGATGTAAAAGTTCAAGTGCCAAAATCTAAGCGCAAACTCAATTTAAGTAGACAAGGTTTAAAAGAAATCCCATCCTATGTTTTTGAAATGAAAGATTTGGAGGTTCTGCGCTTATATGAAAATGAATTCAGCGAGCTACCAGAGGAATTGGGAAAGTTGAAAAAACTGAAAAAACTCTACATCGGTAAAAATAAATTGGAGTATTTACCAAGCGTATTGGGCGAATTGGAGAGCTTGGAGTTGCTTTCGGTTCAGTACAACGAGATCGACAGTATTTCTCCAGATCTTGCCAATGCCAAGCAACTTACACAGCTTATCGTAAATAATAATCGACTCAAGACCCTGCCTGCCTTTATTGGCGACCTTCCTGAACTTAAAAATTTATGGTTGAATTTTAATGAATTGGAAGTCATCCATGATAGCGTTTTCAATGCCACCAGTTTAGAGTTTATAAGTTTAAATAGAAACTTTTTAGATAGTATTCCTTCAACAATTTCCCAGTGTTCTAATCTTAGAGAAATTCATATGATTAATGCAGGATCTTTGGTGCAATTGCCAGAAAGTCTTTGCGACCTCAGGCGTATGGATATTTTAGAGGTGGATAAACAAGTTGTTATTCCTCAATGTTTATTGGTAAGGCAAACAACACCCTTGCGTATTATTTTAAGGTAGACGGGGCTGCCTTAACGGGCTATACGTTTTAGTCACACCCCCTCTTTTATGTTTGTAAATCAACAACACCGGCACTTCCGCTGGTCGTACCTGCTTTGTTGTTACAAGCAATAAAAGAAGCGCTATGAGCTACCACTGCTATCCCTGGCAGAGTACTTACTGCGATACATAGCTTTGAAAAAATCATAAAGGGTGGCGTGGATTTTCAATCGGTATGCGTAGCTTGGGGAAACAATCTATGTATTGAGTTTCTTATATTTTTCTTCTCCTTTAACTTTAAGTCCGTACGCCCAGAAAATTGCCAAATCAAAAGCGAAGTGTGCTCCAATGCAAAACCATAAGCCCAAGCGGTCATAGGCAAAAGCCAGGGAGAGAATAAAAGGGAGTATGAATAAACCGTAGATGAATATGCGCCATTTTTTAGGGTTGAGATAACCGTGAATAGCAATGAAAAGTATACTAGTCAGTACTGGCCCAAGCCAATGTTGTATACCTGCTCTAAACAATATTTCTTCTCCAAATCCAGCAAAGAAAGACATGCAAAGTATATCCATCCAATTTAAATTGAGAGCATTGAGGTAGCGCTGTTGCTTAGGGTCATCTTCCATGATACCACTTTCTGAAAAAGCCATCACTAATAAGGCGTAGAATAAACCATAAATTATACCGATGACCCAGAAATAATTTTCGAGTTCATGAAAGGCAAGGATTTCCCAAATGGAGAAATCTTCGAAAAAATTAAGCGCCCAAACTGCAGGTAATGGAAAGATTAAAAATGTAATTAAACCGAAAATGTAAAATTGCGTTTTGGGCTGCATTAATATTATTTTTGTTTAAAAATAAGAAAGCATGCGAGACAAGATCAAAGATTGGATTTTTAGTTTCTACGAAAATGGAAATATGTCGGCAGACCAGATTCTACACAGTGAGACTTTTCAGAGTCATCAGCTTTTGTGGACCCTGGGTATGTTCGTAGCCATGATCATTTTGTCTATACTCATTTGGATTTTATCAAGGCAAGTGATGCTGCAGTTTTTGCACATGTTGGCAGATAGATCGAAAACAGAGTGGGATGATATCTTGGTGAAAAATAAATTTTTCTATGCCTTGGCTCAGCTCGTTCCTTTGTATTTTATGGATTACCTAGCGTCCATAGTATTTCAGTTTTATCCTGAGAAATTAGATTATGCCTTACGACTAATAGATGTGGTGTTGGTATTCGTGATCTTGATTTCTGTAATGCGTTTTTTAAATTCCACAAGGGATATTCTTCAGCAAAAAGAGTCTTTAGCAGATAAGCCTATTAATAGTTATGTACAAGTAGCTAAAATTGTATTGTCCATCATGATGGTCATGGTAATGCTGTCGGTTATTACAGACCAGTCGGCCATGAAAATACTTACTGCGTTTGGTGCAATGACAGCCATTATCTTATTGGTTTTTAAAGACACGATTTTAGGTTTTGTTAGCTCCATTCAATTATCAGCTAATGATATGGTGCGCATTGGAGATTGGGTAACCATGGAAAAATTCGGTGCCGATGGAGATGTTATTGAGGTGAATTTGGCTACGGTAAAAGTGCAGAACTTTGATAAAACCATTACTACTATCCCGACTTACTCTATGATTTCTGATTCTTTCAAAAATTGGAGAGGGATGCAAGACAGTGAGGGAAGAAGGATTAAAAGAGCCATATTAATTCATATAGACAGTGTTAAATTTGCTTCTCCAGCAATGATAGAACGTTTGTCGAAAGAGAAATTCTTGACAGATTTTATCAATAAAAGACAAGCTGAAATTAAGCAGTACAACGATGAAAAGGGCTATGGTCCGGATAGTTTGCAAGCAAGGAAACAAACGAATTTAGGATTGTTTAGAGCTTACATGGAGTTCTACTTGCACAACAATCCAAACATCAATCAAGACATGTCTTTGATGGTACGACAATTAGAACCGAAGGAATTAGGGGTTCCTATGGAGATATATTGTTTCAGTAAAATAAAAGATTGGGAACCTTACGAAGGAGTAGTGGCCGATATTTTCGACCATATTTTTGCTTCGATTCACACCTTTGAACTTTCTATTTTCGAGAGTCCAAGTGGTAGAGATATGCGAGGCTTGGTTAAGGAGTTAAACGCTTAATGATTTCGGCGTGCTCTGGATAGCGCGCGAGAAGATCTTCTTCTGAATAGAGTTTAAAATCTTGGAAATCGAATCCAGGAGCCACGGCACAACTTACGAATGAATAACTGTTTTCTTCTGAAACCGTTGAGCCAAAGATGAGTCCTTTAGGGACTAATACTTGTGGCTGTTCACCAGCACTTAGGTTGTTTCCTACTTTTAGTGCTTTGTATTCGCCTGCTTCTGATAGGGTATGTACGGTAAGCGATGATCCTTCGTGGTAATACCAGATTTCATCGCTTTCGATTTTATGGAAATTGGAGGCATTATCAGAGGTCAATAAAAAATAGATACTCGTCAATAGATTACGGGTTCCTTGAGGTGTGTGGGTTGTTTCCACCGATCTGTAAAGTTCTTTAAACCATCCACCTTCAGGGTGTGCTTCTAATTGAAACGTAGCTACAATTTCTTGAATTCTCTTTTGCATAAAATTATTGTTCTATAGGTCCTCTGTTGTATTGCCAACCCTTGTTTTCTACGTTATGGAAGAAATATTTAAAGTCCAGAGAAAAAGTAGCACCGGTTAATATTCCTTGGTTACCGATTACATAACCTTGTTCTGTTTGACGGTATGCTGAACCTACTTCAAGAGTAGGGGATACAGGGATTTTACTGGCAACCCCCATGTAAAAAGTACCTTCTTTTCTTGTTCTTAATTCAAACCCAACGGCTGCGTTAATCGCGAAGGATAAATAACCATTTTTACTTTGGTCTTTGGTATATCTACTTCCTGCAAAAACAAATTGATGAGGTGTATTTCCCACATTGATAGAATCTCTAACGTCTGAAGGGTTGAAGTTAAGCGAACCACCCAACATGGCATTGGCGTATAAGTTTCTACCTAGTTGTATAAATACAAGTGCATTTACCGGAAGGTCAAAATTTACGATACCAAAATCACCGTTAACGTAGAGGTTAGAGTCAGACAGAGAAATATCTGCTTTATAATTTCTGGTGGTGTAGAGTAAACCAGTTTCTAAAGCAATTAAATCTGTAACTCTAGACCTTACAACCGCGCCAAAGCTATAACCAAAGGCTGAGGAAACAGTAGTGCGTAAATTACCATTTTGAAGATCTACTGGAGCGTCACCCACTACTCCAAATGGAATCAAAGGTTTGTAATTGAATCCAAAAAAGCTTTCAGATTTCAGTTTACTGACCTGACTCATGGTAAAAACACTAAATAGGGCGAATGTTAGGGTTATAATCGTTTTCATGCAGTCTAATATATAATTCAGTAAACAATTTTTCTGGCGAGAAATCTTAAACTATTCAATTTATTGATTTTGCTGTAGTTCCAGTGTTCTTTTTTCTAAAACCTCTTGGTGAGCACAGTACCCCATGCACGCCATTATAACAGCGGCTGTTACAAACAATAAAACAAAGTAACGCAAGAAGTTATTTTTTATTAGAAAACTTCTATGTTCAGCTTCAACTGTAAAGTTTAGATGAGACACTTTTTTGTTGTCTCTTTTGTGAATACCGTAGAGGTAAAAAGTTTTAGTTCGAGGTGTGTCCTCAGATTTCTCGAACCAAATTTTGTCTTTTTTTAAGGCGTTCTCAAAGCTTTTTGCTCTATTTATATCAGCAAATCTATATACAATATAGTCTTTGTTGCTCGGGTGTTGAACGTAGTTCACTAAACCGAGGTCTGTTAAATGTTCTACTCCTGAATCCATTCTGTTACGTATTCAATAGGTTTTCTTCTTCCTTTAGGCCATTCATTCTCTGGGTACCCTAGGTAGAAAAATCCAAGACACTTATCCTTTTCTCCAAGACCTAAAAATTCCTTTACATCATCCGTCTTCATAAACCCTGGTGTTGACCAAAATCCTGCTAATCCATAAGCAGTGCAAGTTAAGTACATGTTTTGTACGGCAGCGGCAACGGCCATGATTTCATCTAACTCAGAAATTCTTTCTTCTTCTTGACGTTTCATACAGATAGCAATAACTGCAGAAGCAGCCTTAGGTCTGTCTTGCATACGTGCCAATTTTAAAGGATTTTGCTTTTCTGGAGCAACATGTTTTAAGTACATCTCTTCAAAGAAGTTACCCAATTTATCTTTTCCCTCTTCCATAAACACCTTGAATCTCCAGGGTTGTGTCATACCATGAGTGGGCGCCCAAATTGCATTGTTCAATACTAATTCAACTTGTTCTTTGTGGACTTTTCGTGCACTAAAAAATTCAGGGTAAATGGTTCTTCTGTCTTTGATCAGTTCAGTAACCTCACTTAAATTGTGTCTCATTTGTTATGCTTCGTTTTCTACGAATGTTTTAAAATCGTTCAAATATTTTTGGGATTGCTTTTTAAAAGCTCCAGGCATTAATAAACCAAAGAGTTTCATAATACCTTTAAACTGGAATTCATTTTCTGTGAAATAACGCGTCGTGTTTTCATCTATAGCTTCGAAATGATTGCTAACAACGTTGAATACATTTTTGGCATCGTAAGTAGCAGTGAAGTCTTTTGGTAAATCCCAAGTTTTAATCTCCTCTATCATCACGATTTCTCGTTTCCCCATTTTATAGGTGAGTTTAGATTTTAACCCTGGTTTTCCGCGTTCTCCTTCTAAAACTTCAGCACTTACAAAACCTTGCTGCCATTTGGCTAAGTTGGACTCATCTTCAAACAAGGTGATAACTTTGCTTAAAGGCGCGTTTATCTGTACTTCATTGCTGTATTTCATCTCAGAAAATTTTGTTCAAAGTTAAGGATTTCTTGGAGAAGATAGCGGTGAAAAGGGTTGTGCTGAAAACAAAAAAAGACTGTTTGCCGAAACAAACAGTCTTTAACAAGTAAAAATAAAGCCTAGGGCTTCTAATTATTTTTTATCTACCTCTACAGCAGCTAATTCTTCAGCTTTGTATTCTCCTTTGTCAAGCTTTTCTTTCACTTTAACAAAAGTATCGATAGTGTATTGTACATCTTCTAATGTGTGTACTGCAGTAGGGATCAAACGCAACATAATTACGTCTTTAGGAACTACAGGGTAAATTACGATAGAACAGAAAATATTGTAGTTTTCTCTTAAATCGAAAGTCATGTTTGTAGCTTCTGCTAAGTTTCCTTTTAAGAAAACTGGAGTTACTGCAGAGTTAGTTACACCTAAGTCAAACCCAACTTCTTTCAATCCTTCTTGTAACGCAGTAGCGATTTTCCAAAGGTTGTTTTTGTGATCTGGGTTTGTTCTCAATAATTCTAAACGCTTACGAGCACCAACTACTAATGGCATTGGTAATGATTTCGCAAACATTTGAGAACGCATGTTGTAACGTAAGTACTCAACGATGTGTTCTTTAGCACAAATAAATGCTCCGATAGAAGCCATAGATTTTGCGAAAGTTCCGAACAATACATCGATTTCTTGGTGAACACCTTGCTCTTCTCCAGAACCTTGTCCTTTTTCACCAACTGTACCAAATCCGTGAGCATCATCAACGAATAAACGGAAGTCGTATTTTCCAGATTTTCTGAATTCAACGATATCCTTTAAACGCCCTTGGTCACCAGCCATTCCGAATACACCCTCAGTAATTACTAGGATACCTCCGTTAGTTTGGTCAGCCAATTTTGTTGCTCTCTCCATTTGCTTGTCAAAGCTCTCCATGTCGTTGTGTTGGAAAACTAAACGCTTACCAACGTGCAAACGCATACCATCTAAGATACAAGCGTGAGATTCACTATCATATACGATAACATCATTTCTGTCTACTAATGCATCAATAGCAGATACCATACCTTGGTAACCGAAGTTTAACAAGATAGTATCTTCCATTTCCATGAAGTCAGAAAGTTCATTTTCTAATGCTTCGTGTTCACTCGTTTGACCCGTCATCATACGAGATCCCATTGGGTAAGCCATCCCCCAATCAGCAGCCGCTTTAGCATCTGCCTCACGTACTTCTGGGTGGTTAGCTAATCCTAAGTAGTTGTTTACAGACCAAACCAAGCACTCTTTTCCTCTGAAAATCATCTTGTTTCCAATCTCTCCTTCCAACTTAGGGAATGTGAAGTATCCGTGTACTCCTTTCGCGAACTGACCAATTGGTCCTCTGTTCTGTTTTATTTTATCAAATATGTCTTGAGCCATATATGTGTTTTTTGCTGTTTTAAATGTATACCCCTCGGGGTCATACGGTTTGCAAATTTAATGTAATTCTGAAGAGTAGGAAAAATTACGGCAGGTAATTTTCAACAACACCCCATGAATGGGAGCTACTACAAACTTCGTTAATGCTTAGATAATATTGACTTCGCGCTCTAATTCAACACCAAACTTTGCACGAACATCTTCTATGATTTGCGCGGATAAATCATAAATGTCTTTTCCCTTCGCTCCTCCATAATTTACCAAGACTAAGGCTTGTTTTTTATGTACACCAAAATTGCCAAAGGTTTTTCCCTTCCACCCACTTTGTTCTATTAACCAACCTGCGGCGAGTTTAACTTTATCAGTACCTGCAGGGTAATTGGGCATTTCCGGGTACTTACTTTGTAACAGTTCAAATTCCCCCTTAGAGATAACTGGATTTTTAAAGAAGCTTCCGGCATTCCCTATTTCTTTTGGATCGGGCAGTTTACTTTGGCGAATGGTAATTACGGCCTCACTGATGTCTTTAATTCCCGGTATTTCAATTCCCTTATTGTGGAGTTCGTCCTGTATGGCGCCATAACTCATTTTTAAGAGGTGATTTTTTTTGGTGAGTTTGTAACAAACATGAGTAATCACAGCCTTGTTTTTTAGCTCACGTTTAAAAATACTTTCTCGATAACCAAAATTGCACTCTTCCTTTTTAAAGGTTTTGAGCGTTTTGTCAGAAAGGATATAAGCTTCTAGATGATCAAAGATGTCTTTGATTTCAACACCATAGGCTCCAATGTTTTGCATGGGACTTGTTCCAACATTACCTGGTATAAGCGAAAGGTTTTCAACACCACCGTAATTATGAGAGATACAATATTGAACGAATTCGTGCCAGTTTTCTCCAGCACCTACTTTTAAATAAATGAAATCTTCATCTTCTTTAAAGACTTCAATTCCTTTGATTTGGTTTTGGATAACCCACCCATTATAGTCTTGGGTTAATAGCATATTGCTTCCACCACCGAGAATCATAAAAGGCGCTGGTTGTAAGGCGAATATTTCTTTTAACTCGTCTACAGTTGAAAATGAAACGAATTTGCTGGCTGTGCTATCAACTCCAAAAGTAGTGTATGCTTTTAGATTAATATTTTCTTCAATATTTATCATGCGCTAAAGATAATGATAAAGCAAAGTGATGTGTAGCTGGGGGGCATTGTTTCTTTACTTACATCTGTTAATAAATTGAAGTTTGAATTTCCAAAAGTTCGACCTTTCATTAAATTTGTACTATGTTGAAAAAAGTGACCCCAGAGCAAGTAAATGCTTATAACAAAAACACCATGATGGAGGTGTTAGGGATTGAGTGTGTAGATGTTGGCGATGATTATATTGTGAGTACTATGCCTGTTGATCATAGAACACACCAGCCAATGGGCTTGCTGCATGGTGGTGCAAGTGCCGCCTTAATAGAGTCTATTGGGAGTATGGGGAGCGTTTTGTTGATTGACCCGAGCAAGCAGGCTCCTGTGGGTATTGAAATAAATGCCAATCACATAGGAAGTGTAAAGTCTGGAAAGGTGAAGGCTGTAGGTAAGGTTGTTCATGCAGGAAAGAAAACACATGTTTGGCAGGTTGATATTTTTGATATGGCTACAGACAAAATGGTATGTACAGGCAGACTTACTACTATGATAATCGATAGAAAATAGGAACATTGGGTTTACTGCAATATAGAATACCGGGAGAAGCTGTTTACCGCAAAGCCGGAGAATGGCGTGAAAAAGCTTTACAGGAGTTAGAAGCGGGCGACTTTGTGTTGAGTACCTTTAATAAAAATAGGGTATACGTTTTCAATGAAAGTCAAGATGAAAGTGATTTTACTTTTGCAAGTGAATTTCCCTACGCTGTAGCTAAAGAAGAGTATCTTGCTGAATTGAGTCAGTTTAAAAATGACTTTGCTGCTAAAGGAATTGCTAAAGCCATATTTTCTCGTGTTCATAGAGTAGAGCTAGCTGAACAATTGAATATTGATTTAGCCTTTGAACGCATGTGTGCGGAATATCCGAATGCATTTGTATACGTGATTTCGGGCAAGGAAGTAGGCACTTGGATGGGGGCAACACCTGAGACTTTGGTAAGTAGTAAGGAAGAAGCCTTTTATACAATGTCTTTGGCCGGCACGAAAAAAGAAAAGCAAACACCCTGGACGCACAAAGAGAAAGAAGAGCAAGCTTTTGTTACAGAGTATATAATAGATCGTTTGAATAAAGTAGGGGTGAGCAATCTGCAAACGGACGGACCTATGGATTTGTTTACTGGAGCGGTGTATCACTTAAAGACGGATATCTATTTTGAAGCTGCCATAAAAGAGGTGAATCATTTAATTGAACTTTTACATCCCACACCGGCTGTATGTGGAGTGCCGACGCACAAAGCATTAGATTTAATCGATCAGTACGAAAAACACAGCAGAGATTTCTATGCAGGTGTTATTGGTAGAATAGGAAGTGAAAGATGTGATTTATTTGTAAACTTAAGATGTATGCAAGTTTTCAAAGACGCTTTGGCTTTGTATGTGGGAGGTGGAATCACAAAAGATTCTGATGTAGAAGATGAATATCAAGAAACAATTAATAAAGCGCAAACCTTGTTGAAGGTTTTAAGTTAATAGATAAGTTTCGATACGTTTAAATCAACTTTTTCTCCAATACCATTAATGTTAGCGCTTTCTGTCCATTGCCAATGAACAATGGCTTTGTCATTTAAATATTTTGGAGATCTAGAATAGGAAGCAATCCAAAATTTAGTTCTGGGAAATTTATGCCTGAATTTAGTAGTATAGAAATGATCAGAAGTATAGATGATAGGTCGTATTCCTATACTTTTTTCAACGGCATCTAACCATATTTTCATTTTTGCGATTAAATCTTCATCCGAAAAGCCTTCTAATTCCACGTCTAAAACGGGAGGAAGGTCTCCTTGTTTATAGGAGTAGTGTTTTAAGAAATGCTCAACTTGTGGCCAAGGGTAGCTTTTAGTTGCCATGAAATGATAGGCACCGTGTTTAATTTTTCGTTTTAATAGGGATCTGCGGTTGCGCTTCCATTGTGTGTCTACATGGGTTTTGCCTTCCGTAGCTTTGAGGTAAACAAAATTGACTTCAACATGGTTGTCAGTTTCAAAAACTTCGTCCCAATTGATTTTACCTTGGTGATGAGAAACATCAATACCGGTTGATGCATATCCAGAAGGTTCTTGTAGGTTGAACTTAAGGTAGTGGTAAGATTGTGGCTGAAGGTAAAAATACCCTGCTGTTGCAGTGAGTATAAGGATGAGGATGACCAGGAATTTTTTCACGTGATTAAGATAAAAAAAATGGCACAAAAAAACCCCGATTAAAAATCGAGGTTATTATAGTATCTATAAAGAGAATTCTCCTAGTTGAAAGATCTTTTTTCCTTGATACGAGCTGATTTACCAGTTCTCTCACGGAAGTAGAATATACGTGCTCTACGTACAGATCCTTTTTTGTTTACTTTGATCTCAGTAATGAATGGAGAAGCGATTGGGAAGATACGCTCAACACCAATGTTTCCAGACATTTTTCTGATTGTGAAAGTTTCGGTTGCTCCAGAACCTCTTCTCTGTAATACAACCCCTTGGAACTGCTGAATTCTTTCTTTACTACCTTCTTTAATACTGTAGCTTACTGTAATTGTATCTCCGGCACCGAATGCAGGAAATTCTTTCATTTCAACTAATTCGCTCTGAAGTTCTCTTATAATATCCATTACTCTTCTTTTTTCGTATTCCCAATTTTGGGGGTGCAATATTAATTAAAAAAGATGAAATATACTCCATTTCATCTCGGATTTTTTAATGTCGTGCAAAGATAGGGAATCTTTCCAGTTTATTCAAAGTATTTATATGATTTCTTTTAATTTATTTTGAAATAAGTACTTGGTAGCCACTCTTCAATTGCCAAATCCAGCGGATATCCTGAAATAACCTCTGTTGTGATGCTTTAAAAATCTATGTCTAACTTGAAAAGTTTTTTCAGCGTTTCCAGGTTAGGGTTTCGCTTCGCCATTTCTTCAAACCTATCTTTTCCAGTATACATTTTCTTCTTACTGTCTTCACTTTGATTTACAGCACACTTCATTTGTATGTCGTAGTTCTTTAATGAAGCTCTTAAGAATTGTACTAAATCTGCCTCGTGAGAACGCATGAATTCTAACTGTACTAAGTTGTCTACATGATGCGTGATGAGCATTTCCTCTTCGTTGAAATAAGGCTCATTTACCGTAAGGGCAGAGAAAAGTGTTTCGAGTCCGGCACTTTTTTGTTTAAAAGCAAACTGGCGCCAGTACATTTTTAAGTCGTCTAAACTAAATTCTTCTGTGGGTTTATTCGCACTTCCGTTTTGAAGATCTTTTTGCTTTTCTTCTTTTTGCTTACGCAATAATTCTTGAATCGATAAATTCCCATTCTTTAAATTCCCAGTAGGGGCAGAAAGAACTTTGGCTTCTTTTTTCTCAGCAAAAGACGCGAAAGATGGTGCTGTACTTGCTTTTTTTGGTGCGGGTGCTTTTCCTTTTTGATCTTGTCCTTTAAAAGGAATGATCTGAACAGGGTCAGTTAATCTTTTTTTTTTTCGAATTCGTTTTTAATAGAACACAATTGCATTAAGGCAAGCTCTACTAATAAACGTTGATTTTTTGCAGCTTTGAACTGAACATCTGCCTGAGAAAGTACGCCTAAACTTCTCAATACCATTTGCGCATCCCATTGATTGGCTTGGTCTCTGTATTTCTCCTTTACACTTTCTCCAACCTCTAAAAGTTCTAAAGTGTTAAGGTCTTTACAAACCAATAAATTACGCATGTGTTCAGAAAGTCCTACAATAAATTGGTGACCGTCAAATCCTTTGTTTAAGATATCGTTGTACAACATTAAGGC
>NZ_JBVCPV010000005.1:0-33982 GCF_057456495.1 Lishizhenia sp.
AACTTTTATGGGCGACAATAGAAGCCCAATGAAAGGTGCTGGTGTTGCTAACTTTATACTGAAGCGTAGAATGTATAGCGCGACCCCCGATTTTAAAGAGGGGGAAAGACACAATTAAATCTTATTTTTAAGGCATGAGAAAACTGTTAACGACCCTCTTCACCCTTCTTACACTGGTAAGCTTTGCCCAACCTAGTAAGCTACTGCCAGCACCTAAAATAAGCACCGTAGTTTCTACTGAGATATTCAATTTTGGTAAGGTATTTTTTACGGTAGAAAACCCTTCTCAACTTCAATTAATAGAAAGCTTAAACACCAACACGCAGAAGGTGAAGGTAAATAGCTTCACAACGGACGTGAATGCCTCTATCCTCATCCGCCCCAATTTCTTTTTACATGCTAATTACTACAAAGAAACAGCGGATAAAGACAGCTACACATTAGAAATAAAACAGGGAGAAATTCATCTGTACTATGACAGCGAAGCGGCTGCCTTTACGGGCTTTCAAAGTTTACTACAACTTATACAAATGAATGATGAGCATGAAATACTACTTCCAAAAGCACACATTTATGATTATCCTGACTATAGCTGGCGTGGGTTACATCTTGATTGTAGTAGACATTTCTTTAGCACAGATGAAATCAAAGATTTTTTGGCCACTATGGCACATTACAAATTCAATAAATTTCATTGGCATTTAACAGATGATCAGGGATGGCGAATAGCCATTAAAAAATACCCAGCATTAACAGGTATAGGTGCTTATAGAGATAGCACTAAAATTGGACATTTTAACGAATTCGAGAAAGGATACGAACATCAAAGGTACGGAGGTTTTTACACGCAAGAAGAAGTGAAAGACATTGTAAGTTATGCTACCAAGTTGCACATAGAGGTAATACCGGAAATAGAAATGCCCGGTCATGCGCGTGCGGCCTTAGCTGCATACCCCAAACTAGGCTGTTCGCAGGAAGAATTACCTGTAGCTTCAACCTGGGGTATCTTTAACGAAGTCTTTTGTTCTAAAAAACAAACCCTCAATTTTCTAAAAGATATAATTGATGAAGTAGCTCCGCTTTTCCCCTCTTCTTATTTCCATATAGGGGGAGATGAAGCGCCTAGCATACAACGAGAAGGGTGTAAACACTGTCAAAAAACAATCAAAAAACACCACTTACACAATGAACATGAAGTTCAGGGATACATCCTTAAAGAGATCAATCAACACCTTAAAAAACACAATAAAACTCTCATAGGTTGGGATGAAATTATAGAAAGTGGATTACCCGATGACTGCGCAGTAATGAGTTGGCGTGGGATGCAAGGAGGTATTAAAGCCGCTCAAGCAAAACACCCTGTAGTGATGTCGCCCACTACCTACTGTTATTTCGATTACTACCAATCTGATAATCCGAATGAACCTTTGGCTATCGGCGGGTATTTACCTTTGGAGAAAGTCTATCAATTCTCCCCCATTCCACCTTCTTTAGACTCCAGCTATCACCAATACATCCTAGGGGGTCAGGCTAACTTATGGACTGAATACATTCCAGACTTTGATCAATTGATGTATATGACCTATCCAAGAGCCTTGGCTTTAAGCGAAAAATTATGGAATAAAAGGGCTCCGAGTTATACGGAGTTTTTAGATAAAATCATAGACCATCAACTTCCCTACTTGGAAAGTCAAGGCATCCATTATTCAAAAGCCATTGCAGATGCCAACTTTATTTTAAAATCTGACAGCATGGGAAGTTTGAATGTTTCCGTAGTGAATCAAAACCCTTTACTCCCCACCATTACCAATTTTAGAAACATTAGCACAAGTAGTAAAACAAACTTCAAACTAACTTTACCAGAATACAAAATAGAAGACACCATTTACCTCTCCACTTATGCGGAAGGTATGGAAGACAGAGAGAAAGAAATTACCATTTATTTAAGCCAAAGTACAGGATGCACCATAGATAGTCTTACTCAACCCCACCCAAAATTTAACAACGGTGGAAGTTTTACTTTAGTAAATGGTGTATACGGTCGAAGACCTTGGAACGGCTCCGATTGGTTAGGCTACAGCGGTGATACCATAACTGCTATTTTCGATTTACAAGAAGAACGAGAGGTGTACAACCTACAATTGAGTTGTTTAAAAGCAGAAGGGAGCTGGATCTATTTACCAGAAAAAGTTAGTGTACTGGGCAGTAATGACAAGGTAAATTACCATACCATTAATTCCCCTAAGGTGACAGAAGAAATTACCCATGTTCAACTTTACAACTCCTATAGATATATTAAACTTGTAGTGATACCAAAGGATAAAATCCCCGCGGGTAATGAAGGAGCGGGTCAAAATCCTTGGACATTCATCGACGAAATAAAAATAACATGGAAATAGAATTGTGCGCAGCCAGTTATAGTTCAGCTTTAAAAAGCAATGGTCTTCCATTCAAAAGGGTGGAATTATGTGCTAATCTGGAACAAGGTGGAACTACCCCTTCTCCTGGAGCTATTGCCGCAACGGTAGAAAATGTTCATGCAGAATGTCATGTTTTAATTCGGCCACGCGTCGGGAATTTCAACTATTCTATGGATGAAATAATGGTGATGCAACAAGATATATTATTGGCCAAAAGTTTGGGTGCAAAAGGAGTAGTTTTCGGTGTTATGGATGATGATGATAGGTTCGACCTCAACAAAAATCTTCATTTACTCGAAGCTGCCGACGGATTAGCGTGTACCTTTCACAGGGCCATAGATAGTAGTCAAAACTACATGGAAGACATGCAATCCATTATCAACTGTGGTTTTCACAGGGTATTAACCTCTGGGGGAGGCAAAAATGTTGAAGAAGGCAAAGCGCAACTGAGCCTGCTAATGAATTCTCAACCTGAAATTGAAGTGATGATAGGTGGAGGCATCAACGCAGAGAATGTAAAAGAACTTTGCGACTACATACAGCCCAACGCTGTTCACTTCAGTGCCACGGATTGGGTGAAAGATGAGAGCAATAACATGTACTCCATGAATTATTTAGAAACTTCTCCTCAAAAAATGAAAGCTATACTAGCGAAAATTCAAGAGTAGATAATTAATACAACACCATGTACCAACTATTCAACAACTACTTGGAAGCTCATAAAAAAGGAAGTATCAACAGGTCCTATTACCGAGATAAGCTCCAATCGATGGGGAAAAACGAGGATACTATCCACGTACTTTTAGATCAATTTGCATTTGATGCTGAATTATTGTCATCTTATCCAAAACAAAAAAAGAAAGCAAAACGGCTCTTTTTTACCTCACTTGTTTTTTTACTTCTTTTTGTTTCACTTTTATTATTCAATACTAGATTTAGTATAATCAACAATCATTCACAAATGACAAGTGCTTTCGTTCTAGCCATCCCCATTTACGGAATAACCAGAGCAATCTTCTCCTTACGTATTATCAAGAAAAGCACAAACCGTATATTGCATAAGTGGAAGAATTTTTAACACATCACTAGTGCGCGATTGTATCGCACCTTGCACTCCATTCTCCATCCACCAGCTAGTGCGCGATTGCATCGCGCTTTACTCAAACTCCATACTGATTTTTTGTTGCCATATCAATAGACTTCTTATTTTTGTCTTTCTATAAATACAAGAAGAATGAAACGTACGAAAATCGCAACATTGTTGAGCGCTCCAGAGGTGAACGCTGAGGTATTGATCAAGGGATGGGTAAGAGCATTTAGAAGTAATCGCTTTATCCAAGTGAATGATGGATCAACAATCAATAATATCCAAGCTGTTGTAGATTTCGAAAATTTCGACGAGGCAATTTTAAAGCGTGTTACTACAGGTGCCTCTGTAGCAATTACAGGTACTTTGGTTGAGTCTCAAGGAGCTGGACAAGCGGTTGAAATTCAAGTAAAGGAGGTAGAAGTTTTAGGTGAAGCAAACCCAGACGAGGTTCAAAAAACGGTAATGCAACCTAAAAAACACTCTTTAGAGTTCTTGAGAGAACAGGCACATTTACGTTTTAGAACGAATACATTTGGTGCAGTTTTCAGAATCCGTCACGCGGTTTCTTTTGCCATCCATTCTTACTTCAACAAAGAAGGATTTTACTACTTACACACACCTATCATCACTGGATCTGATGCAGAAGGTGCAGGTGAAATGTTTAAGGTAACGACTTTCGAACCCAACAATACTCCATTAAATGAAGCAGGTGAAGTTGATTACACAGAAGATTTCTTTGGAAAACCAGTGAACTTAACCGTATCTGGTCAGTTAGAAGCAGAATTAGGAGCTACAGCTTTAGGTCAAGTGTATACTTTCGGACCTACATTTAGAGCTGAAAACTCAAACACATCTCGTCACTTAGCAGAATTCTGGATGGTAGAACCAGAGGTTGCGTTTAATGATTTGAACGACAACATGGATCTTACAGAAGATTTCTTAAAGCACATTTGTAACTACGTGTTAACAAACTGTGCAGACGATTTAGATTTCTTAGCGAAGCGTGAAGCTGATGCTGACAAAATGAAACCTGCTGCTGAGAGAAATGAAATGGGATTAAAAGAGCGTTTAGAATTTGTTGCCAACAACGATTTCGAGCGCATCACATATACAAGAGCTATTGAAATTTTACGTAACTCTAAGCCGTACAAGAAAAAGAAATTCAAGTACGAGGTAGAATGGGGTACTGACTTACAGTCGGAACACGAGCGTTTCTTAGTGGAGAAAGAATTTAAAAAGCCAGTAATCATCACAGATTACCCAGCATCATTCAAAGCCTTCTACATGCGTAACAACGACGGATGTGAAGAAGGAAAGCAAACCGTTGCTGCAATGGACGTTTTATTCCCAGGAATTGGAGAAATCGTAGGAGGATCTCAGCGTGAAGAAAGACTCGATGTATTGAAACAAAAATGTGCTGATTTCGATATTCCAGAAGAGCACGTATGGTGGTATTTAGATACGCGTAAGTTCGGAACGGTTCCTCACGCAGGTTTTGGCCTAGGATTTGAGAGGATGGTGATGTTCGTAACAGGTATGAGCAACATTAGAGACGTAATTCCTTTCCCAAGAACTCCGCAGAACGCAGAATTTTAAAAGAAAAGCAGAATTATTTCGGAGAAAAAACGTAAATTTTACTTCAGAATATTAGAGCATGGCATTAAAACAATCCCTATCACAAAAGCTTGAACAGCGTTTATCGCCGCAGCAAATTCAATTGATGAAATTGTTGCAGGTTCCGACCATGGAACTCGACGCAAGAATTAAGCAAGAAATTGAGGAGAATCCAGCGCTCGAAGAAGGTAAAGAAGAAGTAGAAGACGATTTTTCTAACGAACAAGATACAGAGTACGACGACAACAACAACGACGATAATGATTTCGATATCAACGATTATTTGTCAGACGATGAGCCTTCGTACAAAACTAAAACATCCAACAAGGGAAAGGATGACGATGAAACATCCGTTCCCTTGTCTTCTGGGTCTTCGTTTCAAGAACGACTCAAAGAACAATTACACCTCCGCAATTTAAGTGACGACGATTACATGATCGCCGAAACCCTTATTGGAAACCTTGATGATGCAGGATATTTAGAAAGAGATTTAGAAGCCATCGTAGATGATTTGGCTTTTTCTCAAAATATCATGACCACTGAAGAGGAACTTGAAAAGTTACTGGAGGTAATTCAAGATTTAGACCCAGCAGGTGTTGGTGCCAGAGATTTGCAAGAATGTTTATTACTACAAATCAATAGGCGTCAGAATGGAGATATCACAAGATACACGGCCAAGAAAATTTTGGAAGACCATTTTGAAGAATTCACCAAGAAGCACTACAAGAAAATATTAAAGAAACTTGAGATTAACGACGATGACCTCAAGGCGGCGATAGATGAAATCATACGCCTCAACCCTAAACCGGGAGGTTCATTAAAAAGTTCATCGAAATCTTTAGAACAAGTAACCCCTGATTTCATTATTACAGAACAGGACGGTAAACTTGAATTAGCCCTACACGGTAGAAATGCTCCAGATTTGAAAGTGAGTAGAAGCTACGAGAAAATGTTGCGTAACATTTCAGAAGGAGCAAAATTGAGCAAGTCTGACAAAGAAGCTGTTACTTTCGTAAAACAGAAGTTAGACTCAGCCAAATGGTTTATTGATGCCATAAAACAGAGACAAAACACACTATATTCTACGATGCACGCCATCATGAATTACCAATATCAATACTTCTTAACAGGGGATGAAACAGAGCTCAAACCTATGATTTTGAAGGATATTGCAGAAATCGTAAACCTTGATATTTCTACGATTTCTCGTGTTGCCAATTCTAAATATGTACAAACACCTTATGGTGTGAAGCTATTGAAGTACTTCTTCTCAGAGAGCTTATCTACAGATTCTGGAGAGGAAGTCTCTACGCGTGAAGTAAAAAGTATTTTATCTGATGCGGTAAATAATGAGAACAAGCGTAAACCTTTGACCGACGAAAAATTAGCTCAACTCCTCAAGGATAAAGGTTATAACATCGCTCGAAGAACCGTGGCAAAATATAGAGAACAATTAAATATTCCAGTTGCACGATTAAGAAAAGAACTCTAGTGAAATTTCTATCCAAAGTCGCATCAATTATATTTCTACCGCTCTTCATGCCGTTGTATGGATTGCTGCTAACGCTTTACATACCCAGTGTGCCTGAGAATTTCTATGCACGCTACTCCCTCTTTTATCTTAACCCAGAAATTAAAACAAGCTTTTTAAGTTTGTTTACCATATTTACTATTCTCGCTCCCGGACTTTCACTTCTGATGTTGCGCTTGAATAAAACGGTGAGTTCACTGGGGTTAGAAGACAAGGAAGAACGCAAGTACCCTATTGCCATTACAGCCTTTTATTTCTTTTTGATGTATGGTTTTCTAATGTATCAACAGCAAGGAAATATTCCCGAAGTTCTAATCGCAACAAGTTTAGGAGGATTTTTAAGCGCTGTGATGTGCTTGATCATTACCCGCTGGACCAAGATTAGTTTACACGCAATGGGGGTAGGATCTTTACTCGGATTCATTATTGCATACTTTCAATCACAGTCGTACTTCGAAATGAATATCGTTTATTTCGTTATCCTCATGGGGATAATAACAACTACATCACGACTAATACTCAACAAACACACACTAAAACAAATTGGACTCGGATACGGTCTTGGATTTTTTGTGCAACTATTGACTATTTTCCTATATTCACAAGTATAAAATTTCGACTATGAAGCGTTTCATTAAAAATACTATTGCCATTTCTACAGTGGCTTTAACGCTATCGGCATGTGGTAGCAGTGGTGGTGGATTCAATTTATTCACCATAGATCAAGACAAAGAATTAGGAGCTCAGGTAGCTGCAGAAATAGATGCAAACCCAGCAGAATATCCAGTTTTAGATAGTGCTTCTCATCCAAAAGCATATCAATACTTATATGAGATGAGAGATAAAATCTTAAACTCTGGAGCGGTACAACACAAGGATGATTTTGGTTGGAGATTACGTATTATACACGATGACAATACCTTAAACGCATTTTGTACTCCAGGTGGTTACATCTATGTATACACTGGACTTATGAAATATCTCGATGCTGAAGATCAATTAGCAGGTGTAATGGGACACGAAATAGGTCACGCAGATTTACGACACTCTACCCGTCAAATGACCAAACTATACGGTGTTCAATTTTTATTAGATGTTGTAGCGGGTAACAGAGATGCTATTAAGCAAATCACTGCAGGGTTAATTGGTTTAAAGTTTTCTCGTTCACACGAAACAGAGGCTGATGAAGCATCTGTGAAGTACTTATGTCCAACAGATTATAATGCAGCCGGTGGAGCTTCTTTCTTTGAGAAGTTACAAGAAGAAGGAGCAGGTGGAACACCTGAATTTTTAAGCACTCACCCATCGCCAGCTAATCGTATTGAAGAATTCCACAACACGAAAACAACCCTAGGTTGCACAGGTGATAAAGATTACAAAACTGAATATCAGCGCATGTTAAGCACATTGCCTTAGTATAATACACCTTATTTGAATCCCGATGAATAACTTTTCATCGGGATTTTTTATTTTCATTAAACTTCCAAATTCATTGAATTCTTGAACCTTTCAATTGTTGAATTCTTAAATCTTGATTATCTTGCCCGCCTAAACTAAAAAACTCATGCGCGTTACCCTTGAAAATGGTAAAACTATAGACCTTTCAAAAGGTCTTGACATCTCTATAACCTTAACCAACAGTGAAGAAAATCCTAGAGCATGGTATGTAAAGCCTCCGCGTTTTGAACCTGTTATGGAAAATGGTTGGGTTGGAGAAGTGGCACAAGGTGGCGCTGTGAACTTTAGGGACATCTATTTTAACCCACACGGACACGGCACTCATACCGAATGTTTAGGTCATATTACCCAAGAAATTTATTCTGTAAATGAACGCCTGAAGGAATTTTTCTTCAAGGCAAAAGTCATTTCTATAACACCAAAGGAGATCCAAAATGGCGATGATATTGACCATGTTGTTCAATATGACGATATGAAAAACGCCCTGGGTACTGAACAAATAGACGCAGTAGTTTTGCGTACACTTCCGAATACAGAAGAAAAAAAACACCAAAACTACTCAAGTACCAACCCTCCATATTTAGACAAAAGTATTGTTGACTTGTTTGATGAATTAGGAGTAAAACACTTCTTACTTGACTTACCGAGTGTAGATAGGGAGAGCGATGGTGGAGCATTGGCTTTTCACCACAAGTTCTGGAATGTTCCGGAAAATCCAAATCACGAACGTACCATTACGGAAATGATTTATGTTGATAATCACATCACTGACGGAGAATACATACTCAACCTTCAGGTTGCTCCTTTTGACAATGACGCATCTCCTAGTAGACCTGTTCTTTATGCCTTTGAATAAAGTAGATGTTTGAGAAAAAAAGAAATCTGAAACTCAATAAGTTATTAGATTAAAATAAAATGACTATATTTGCATAAGTTTTATTGAAAATTTGTAGAACGAGGGGACGAAAGTCCCCTCTTTTTGTATCGATATGATTAGTGAAAAAATTGTAAGAGAGCTCGCAGAAGAGCGTATTGCTGAACTAGACAAGGGATTGTTTATTGTGGACATTAAGATTAGTTCTTCTAATCAAATTAATGTTTTAATAGACTGTGCTGAAGGAAGTGTAGCAATCAACGATTGCATTTCAGTTTCGCGTAACATTGAGCACAACTTAGACAGAGAGGAGCAAGATTTTGAATTGAGCGTTTCTTCGCCAGGTTTGGATCAACCTTTAAAAATGGTTCCTCAATACATCAAAAATATTGGTCGAGAAGTTAAAGTAAAACTCAACGATGAAAACGGAAAGTTAGAAGGTCTATTAAAAGCAGCTGACGACAACGGAATCATTGTAGAAACTACGCGCAAAGAACGCATAGAAGGAAGAAAGAAAAAAGAAACGATTGTAGAGGAACACGCTTTACAATACGCGGATATAAAGGAAACAAAAATTGTAATTTCATTTAAATAGAAGCAAAATGGATAGCTTAAATTTGATTGAATCATTTTCTGAATTCAAGGAATTCAAGAATATAGATAGACAAACAATGATGCACGTTCTTGAGGACGTGTTTAGAACGATGTTGAAGAAAAAATTCGGAACAGACGAGCACTGTGACGTAATTATCAATATCGATAAAGGTGACTTCGAAATTTGGGTAAACAAAGAGATTGTTCCAGATGGAGAGGTTGAAGATGAAAACATAGAAATCGCTTACTCTGAAGCTGTTAAGATTGAGCCTGACTTTGAAGTAGGTGAAGAAGTTTCTGAAGAAATGAAATTCATGGATTTCGGAAGAAGAAACATCTTATCTTTACGTCAGAACTTGATTTCTAGAATTTTAGAATTAGAAAAAGATCACTTATACAAGGTTTACAAAGACAGAATCGGAGAAATCGTTACTGGAGAGGTTTACCAAGTATGGAAAAAAGAGATCTTGGTATTGGATGATGAAGGTAACGAATTGTTATTACCAAAATCAGAACAAATTCCATCTGACTACTTCAAGAAAGGTGAGACGTTGAGAGCAGTTGTTGCGAAAGTGGACATGCGTAACTCAAGTCCAGTTATTATCCTTTCTAGAACTGCTCCAGAATTCTTAGAGCGTTTGTTCGAATTGGAAGTTCCTGAAGTATTCGACGGATTGATTACAATTAAGAACATTGAGCGTGCACCAGGTGAAAGAGCGAAAGTTGCTGTTGAGTCTTACGACGACAGAATTGACCCTGTTGGAGCATGTGTGGGTATGAAGGGATCTCGTATTCACGGTATCGTGAGAGAGTTAAGAAACGAAAACATTGACGTTATTAACTACACAACGAACCCTCAATTATACATCCAAAGAGCATTGTCTCCAGCAAAAATTTCTAACATCGAATTAAACGATGAAGAAATGAGAGCTGACGTTTACTTGAAGCCAGACCAAGTTTCATTGGCTATCGGTAGAGGTGGACATAACATTAAATTAGCAGGTCGCTTAACTGGATACGAAATTGACGTATACAGAGAAGGAGCTGAAGATATAGAAGATGTAGACTTAGAAGAGTTTGCAGATGAAATCGACTCTTGGATCATTGATGAATTGAAAGAAATTGGTTGCGATAGCGCCAAGTCAGTTCTTGAGCTAAGTGTTGAAGAATTAGTGAGTCGTACAGATTTAGAGGAAGAAACTATCAAAGAAGTTTTCAAAATATTGGAATCAGAGTTTGAATAGATAGGAAACACTTCTAACTTTGTCATCAGAAAAATGAATAAACCGTAACAAAAACGGGAATTAATTCGTAGTTTATCTACGTAATAAAAAAAATACAAGAAGGACTTTTTATATGGCCGGTAAAGTAAAAAGATTAAGTAAAGTAGCAAGAGAGTTAAACGTCGGGATTTCTACCATCGTAGATTTCTTGGGTACTCAAGGTGTGGAGATTGATTCAAATCCCAACACTAAAATTAGCCCTGAGCATTTCGATAAGCTGAGTGAGCAATTTGCTGCAGACCAATCATTGAAAGAAGCAGCGAATAAAACTGCTTTAAAACGCGAAAAGCGTGAAACAATTACACTTGCTTCAAACACAAAACCTGAAGCAAAAGAGCAAAAAGATGAAGAGGACAACGTTGATGTCCACGAAACTATTGCTAAGGTGAAATCTGAAGAACAGAACACTCCTGAAACTCCTAAAGTGGAAGAAACTCCTGCTCCGGCCGAAAAGGAAGTTGTCAAAACTGAGGAAGTAAAAGAGGTGAAGAAAGAAGAGGAGCCAGCTGCGGAAGAAGCAAAAAAAGAAGAAGACAAAAGTCCTCAGATCACTAAAGAAGATTCTAAAACTTTAGGTGGTGGAGATATGAAAGTCCAAGTTTTGGGTAAAATAGATTTAGGATCTATCAATACCAAAACAAGACCAGATAAAAAGAAAAAGGGAGAGAAGAAACCTTCAAACAAGAAGGAAGAGTCTCAATCTACTCCAACTCCGAAAAAAGAAACTTCTAAGCCAGCTCCAAAACCTGTAGCGAAGTCTACACCAACAAAAGCTGACACTCCGAAGGAAACTCCAAAAGAGAACAAACCGAAGGAAAAAGAGGCAGTTGAAACGATCAAGGTTGAACGTAAGAAGTTATCAGGACCAACAGTTGTAGGGAAAATTGAACTTCCTGTTGAGAAAAAGAAAACTTCTAACTCAGATAACAAACGTAAGCGTAAGCGTATTAAGAAGGTTGATGTAAACAAACAAGCTTCTAAAAACCCGAACGATAAGCGTAAACCGGGTGGTGCTAACGCCAACAAGAAAGGAAGAGGTAAGAAAAAGGTTGAAAAACCACAAGTTACCGAAAAAGATATCCAAAAAGAAATCAAGGAAACCCTTGCTCGTCTTTCTGGAGGTGGTAAATCAAAAGGTGCTAAAAACCGTCGTGCTAAAAGAGACTCTATCGCTCAAAAGAGAGAGATGGAAGAAATGGCAGCAGAAATGGAAAAAGGTATCTTGAAGTTGACAGAATTCGTAACGGTTTCTGAATTAGCTTCAATGATGGATGTACAATCAACGCAGGTAATCTCTGCTTGTATGTCACTCGGTATCTTCGCATCTATTAACCAACGTTTGGACGCAGAAACAATTTCTATTGTTGCCTCTGAATTTGGTTACGAAGTTGAATTCGTTTCTGCCGAAGTACAGGATGCAATCCCTACGGTAGAAGACAACGAAGAAGACTTAGAAGATAGACCTCCAATTATTACAGTAATGGGTCACGTTGACCACGGTAAGACATCTTTACTGGATTACATTAGAAATGCAAACATCGTAGAAGGTGAAGCCGGAGGAATTACACAGCACATTGGTGCCTACTCAGTAGTTCGTCCAGATGGTAAGAAATTAACTTTCTTAGATACACCAGGTCACGAAGCCTTTACAGCGATGCGTGCGCGTGGTGCTCAAGTTACCGACGTTGCAATTATTATTGTTGCAGCAGATGATGACGTGATGCCACAAACAAAAGAGGCGATTTCTCACGCACAAGCAGCTGGAGTACCAATGGTATTTGCAATCAACAAGATTGACAAACCAGGTGCTAACGCAGATAAGATTCGTGAGCAATTATCTCAAATGAATATCTTGGTAGAAGATTGGGGTGGTAAATACCAGGCTCAAGAAATCTCTGCTAAGAAAGGTCAGAACATCGAAGAATTACTTGAAAAAGTAATCTTAGAAGCCGAATTATTAGAATTAAAAGCGAACCCAAATAAAAACGCTACAGGTACAGTAATTGAATCTTCTCTTGATAAAGGAAAAGGTTACATCACGAACATGTTAGTAGAAGCGGGTACTTTGCGTATAGGAGATGTGATCTTAGCAGGTCGTCACTCTGGTAGAGTTCGAGCAATGCATAACGAAAAAGGACAAGAGCTTAAAGAAGCTGGTCCATCTACTCCGGTATCTATCTTAGGTATCAATGGAGCTCCATCAGCAGGTGATAAGTTCCACGTGATGGACGATGAAAGAGAAGCGCGTTCTATTGCTACGAAAAGAGAGCAGTTATACAGAGAACAAGGATTGCGTACGCAGAAACACATCACCTTGGATGAAATTGGTAGACGTTTGGCTATCGGTGACTTTAAGGAATTAAACGTTATTGTTAAAGGTGACGTTGATGGATCTATCGAAGCACTTTCTGACTCATTATTGAAGTTATCAACGGAAGAAATTCAGGTAAACATCGTTCACAAAGCGGTTGGTGCCATTACTGAAGCCGACGTTAACTTAGCGAGTGCATCAGATGCTATCATTATTGGTTTCCAAGTTCGTCCTCAAGCATCAGCGCGTAAGTTGGCAGAGGCAGAACAAATAGATATCAGACTTTACTCTGTAATCTACAAGGCAATCGATGAATTGAAACAAGCCATGGAAGGAATGTTATCTCCAGATATTAAAGAGGAGATTACAGGTTCTGCAGAGGTAAGAGAAACATTCAAGATTACGAAAGTGGGTACAATTGCCGGATGTTACGTATTAGATGGTGTCATCAAGCGTAACTCTAACATCCGTATCATTAGAGATGGTATTGTAATCTACACAGGTGCTCTTGGATCATTGAAACGTTTCAAAGACGATGTGAAAGAAGTGAAAAACAACTACGAATGTGGATTGAACATTGAGAAATACAACGATATTAAAGTTGGTGACATTGTTGAAGCTTACGAAGAAGTTGAGGTAGCTAGAAAGCTGTAATCACAACATTATAATTGAAAGGGATTGTATTCGTACAATCCCTTTTTTTGTACCTTTAATAAACGACTTTTACACTACAAGGTAGACACTCTATTAAAGAAAATTAGAACATTAACTTCGTTAAAAACTATCAGTATGAAACGAATATTATTAGCGGGCCTTACATTGACTTTAGCCCTAATTTCTTGTAAAGACCAGGAAATAGAAAAACACTTGAACGAAATCACAAAGATGGAAACCAGTGTAGACAACATAGAAGCGCGTATGGCTGCTATTCCAGATGATTCTAACGGAATCATGGTATCTACAGTTAGAAACGATTTATTGACCATTAAAAAGCACTACACCGGTCCAGATACCACAAACATTGCTTTAGGCAGTATGTTGACGAAATACAAATCTGTAAGAAAGACGATAGGTAAAGCCACTAAAATGAAAACAAAGGTTGAAAAGGCCTTACCCGAAGAACGTGAACAGTTAAAAAATCTTCAACACGACATTACCGAAGGTGTAAATAATAGAGAAGAATATCCACTGTATGTGATGAAGGAAAAAACAAATGTTGCCCAACTCGATACAATGTCTCTACTTTACGAACGTTCTATTACGGAGACTCGAAATATTTATTATACCTTAAAGCCAAAAGTTGACTCCTTAATTTCAACCTTAGAATTTTAAACATGAAATTTACGCTAATCTTATTTTCTCTACTTTTTTGTCTGACAATTTACGGTCAGGAAACGGATTATAAATTAGCTGAATATTATTACAATAAGGGAGAGTTAGAAAAAGCTCTCCCCTACTTTGAAAAGGTTTACCAGCAAGATCATCGCAGTTTTATCTTTGATAAACTCCTGATTTGTACCCAAGAAATTGAAGGAGAGAAAGCAGGAATCAAACTGCTGAAAGAACAAATTGAATATTATCCTAATGACTTTAACTATCCCGTTCAACTTGGAAAACTTTACGAGGAATTAGGGGATCAAAAATCTGCCGATAAAATCTATGAAGACCTCATAGAAAACAATCCACAACGTAGTACCAACATCATCAATTTAGCTACAGCTTTTAGAGGTATGAACAAACCTTTATTAGCGCTAGAAGTTTTGGAACGCGGAAGAAAATCTTTAGGTAACACCTACCCCTTACATTTCCAGTTTGCACAAGTTTACAGTGATTTAGACCGCAAGGAAGACATGGTAAACGAATACATTACTCTACTCGACTACAACGAGAGGATGCTTCATACCGTATGTAATGTTCTGCCCCGCTATATAGATTTTGAGAACAAAACAGGAGATGATGTACTTTTATTGAAAAGGCTATTACTCGAAAATATTCAAAGGAGTCCAAACACTACATCTTACTCTGATTTACTTATCTGGACCTTCATCCAAACCAAAGAATTTAATGCAGCTTACATACAAGCAAAAGCTTTAGACAAAAGAACCAAGAGTCAAGGTGAAAAAGTTTTAGAAATGGGGACGATAGCCCTGAACAACAAAGCATACACTGAGGCTAGAAAAGCTTTTCAGTATGTACTAGAACTTGGACCAAATGCACCTTATTACTACCAAGGGGAATACTATTTCCTTCAAACCTCGTTTTTAGAGATTACAGAAAACAAAATTTATAATAAAGAACAACTAACAGAAACTGTCAATGCGTACAAGGCTTCAATTGTTCGCATCGGATACAACAAACAGGTTATTCCTATTGCTTTAGATTTAGCACATATCCTAACGTATTATTCACAAGACGAAATAGCGGCTAAAGCTTTATTGGAACGCACACTACATATAGAGGGCATTCGAGGAAAAGACTTAGCTGAGGTAAAAATGGCACTTGCCGATGTATTGGTTATTCAAAATGACATTTGGGAAGCTTCTCTACTCTACATGCAAGTAGAAAGTGAATTTAAATTTGAAACCATAGGAGCTAAAGCTAAATTTAAAAATGCGCAAGTATTCTACTATGCCGGAGATTTTCAATGGGCACAATCTCAATTAAAAGTTTTGAAACAGTCTACCTCAAAATTAATTGCTAATGACGCGCTAGAACTCTCTTTACTCATTACAGATAATTTAGGTTTGGATAGTAACTATACTGCCATGCGACAATTCGCTAATGCAGATTTACTCCTCGCCCAACACAAGTATGAGGAAGCTTTTGGAAAATACGACTCTATTCTCAAGTTTCTTCCTTTCCACGGCCTTGCAGACGAAGTGCTATTGCGTAAAGCTAAAGCCTATGAAGAATTACAAGACTGGGATAAAGCCATCGAAGCCTTAGAACTTATCACAACAAAATATAACGGCGATATTCTAATGGACAATGCTTTGATGGAATTGGGGATCATTTATGAAAATCATAAAGGTGATAAAGCCAAAGCAATGGAGTATTACCTGCGTTTAATGAAAGAACATAAAGGAAGTTTATTTGTAACGGAAGCGAGAAAAAGATATCGTAAGTTACAAGCAGAAAGTACTACTTAACTAAAAGCTCTCCAAACTTGATCCGCAAGCTGCTTAAGCTCCTGCTTACCTTTCCAAAGAAAAAGGCCTTTTGCGTTTTCAACCTGTTGATGTACTCTTTCATTTTCGAAGTAAAAATTCTTCTCTACATTCATCAAAACACTAGCATTTTGACAATTTTCACCTTGGAAAATATCTTGTCGTAAATACATCAAATTCCCAGCTACAAAAAGTATTTCTATTTGTTCTACCGAATTGGGTCCCATCCGAAAACAACCTACTACTCGTGCAATAGAATTATCTGGTAAATGCTCTACCTCAAAACTTCTACCTTCTATTTTTATTTCAGTGGTTATGGGATGCTGCGTAAACAATGAGAGAACTGCAGCGTTTACTTTATCTATCAGTTCTTCCTTAGAGGGAACTGTAATTTCATCCAAACTGTAAGTTTCTGCGTAAGTATTCGTCGAAGAAGTAGGACTTGAACATCCTATCAACGCAATACAACACAGAAAAACAAACTTATGGTTCATGATATTAATTGAGTCATTAAAAATAACAAATAGATGATGATGAAGCCTTTTCTTAAAAATATTTTGGTAGGATTCCCCCTACTATTTTTGACTTTACCTATTGCATGCAGTAATCAAGTACAGCAAGGTTCTGCAGAAAAGACAAACAAGGAGGTAAATAATACGGAGCAGGAAAACTTGGATGACTTACAAGTAGCTTATTTCGCCAGTGGATGTTTTTGGTGTGTAGAAGCCGTTTTTCAATCTGTAAAAGGAGTTGAAGAAGCAGTATCTGGATATGCAGGAGGAAGTGCAGCGACAGCAACTTACCCACAAGTGAGCTCAGGTAAAACCAAACACGCAGAAAGCGTTATGGTGTACTATGATTCAACAGAAATTTCTTACGAGACATTGCTTACTGTATTTTTTGATTCACACGATCCAAGTACGCTAAATCAACAAGGTCCAGATAGAGGTACCCAATACAGGAGTGAGATATTTTACTCCTACCCTTACCAACAAGAAAGCGCTACCGCATTTATCGATAGTTTGTTGGAGAACAAAGTTTACGACCGTGTAACAACCTTAGTGGAACCCTTTGAGGCCTTTTATCCAGCCGAAGATTATCATCAGGAATACGAAAGGAAACACCCCAATAACCCATATGTAAAATCAGTATCGATTCCACGCTTGAATAAATTTAAGGCCAAACACCCCGAATTATTAAAAACTGAAGAACATTAACAAAAAAAGTCCGAGCTATTTGCTCGGACTTTTATATTTCATTAAACAGCTATGACTATGCCTTTAACTTTTCAATTAAAGCAGTCGTAGAGTATCCTTCTTCTAATTCAATCGTTTCAACGCTACCTCCATTGGCTCTTACTTCTTTAGAACCTACGATGTACGTTTTTGCTGTTTCATCTGTTTCTTCAGCATCGTAATCAGCGCCTTTCGCTAAAATGTGTGGATTTAATTCGTTAATTAAATTGATAGGCGTCTTCTCATCAAATAAAATCACTAAATCAACAAATCCTAGTGCAGCTAAAACTGCAGCTCTATCCATTTCAGTATTGATGGGTCTATCCTCTCCCTTACCTTGCGCTTTTACGCTTGCGTCAGAATTTAAACCAATTACTAAACGATTACCAAGGCTAGCAGCCTTTGCCAAATAACTGATATGACCTTTGTGTAAAATATCAAAACACCCATTTGTAAAAACAATCTGCCTAGGAGTAAGCCTCCAAATTTCCAATCGTTTTTTAGCTTCTTCTACACCTACTACTTTATGCATCAACGCTGCATATCTATCTTTCATTTCTAGCATCTTGTTCTACTTTTTTAAATTTTCTGGGTATTACTATAAAGGAAATTAATCCTAGGATGATCATCATTAAAGTTTGTGAACTCCAAATCAACATTCCAAGTGCTTCTCCAACACCTTTTGCACTATCGCCCAATTGTTGACCTAAATAAAAATTCACTACGATACCTACCAACAAAGGGTAAGCACCTATACCTCCATTTGTAAAGGCTATTCCTACCGTACCTGCGATAAAACCAATTAACAAACCGCTCATTGGAAAGTTACTTGTTTCTGGCAATGCATAAAAGCAAATCGCAAAAAAGATAATGTAGTTAATCCAAATTAGAACGGTATGGAAAATAAAGGCTACAGGATTTTTTGATTTAAAAATTCCAAAAACACCTGTAATGACCTCTTTTACAAAATTGACAAACTTATTCTTAAACTTTTCATTTTTAAACCAAAGCACCAAAAAGGTAATTAATCCTAAAACAGCAGCACCCCCTAAAACATACATCCAAGGGAAGCCTTTTTCACCTTCAGCAACAGGTGGGTTTACTATGCTATTTTTAATAATGATTAACTCCTCACCACTCATGCTAATCGTTAAAAGCACCACAATACCCAACATCACCAAATCAAAAACACGTTCGGCAATAATAGCTCCGAATGTTTTCGAAAAAGGAACGTTTTCACTCGAATACAAAGCTCCTGCCCTTGCAGGCTCACCTGCTCTAGGAATCAATAGATTAATCAAATATCCTATCATCATTGAATGATATCTATTCGAAAACTTGGTTTTATACCCCAGTGGTTCGAGTAAATATTTCTGACGCCAAGCCCTTGATAAATGACTGGCCATTCCAAAAAATAAGGAAAGAATAATCCAGAAATAATCCGCTTCATCGATTACACGATAAAACTGTGATTTTGCTTGTTCATCCATTGCATCATAGAAATACCACATTAAGTATACTCCAATGAGTAAGGGAAGAACAACTTTGATAATTTGGGTTATAGTTTTTTTCAAATGGTTGAAGTTTTAGTCTAGCATATTGGTTTCTTCATTGGGGAAACAAAGTTGTGGTTTAAAGCTTTTTGCATCCTCAAAGTCCATGTAGGCATATCCAATAATAATCACTAAATCTCCAGGTGCTACTTTACGTGCTGCTGGTCCATTTAAACAAATCACTCCAGATTTTCTATCACCTTTAATCACATAAGTTTCGATGCGTTCACCATTGTTTATGTTTACAATTTGAACTTTTTCACCCTCTATCAGGTTCGATGCATCCATTAAGTCTTCATCAATCGTTATACTTCCGATGTAATTTAAATCGGCTTGTGTAACCTTTACTCTGTGAATTTTAGACTTAACTACTTGAACTTTCATATCCATTTCTCTTTCAACTTATTCGCTTTTTGACCAGCGAAAGTTCTGTGACTTCATTTCTAATGTTACCCAGAACCTATTTTTATTTCCTCAATAAATCCGGTGCAAATTTAATGATACTTATTTATATATTGGAGAAGGTTGTTTGTCAGATTCTATCTATAACCTAAAACTTTATTGCTACACGCTCTCATTAGGGCATGATTTAGGTAAAGAAATACAAATAAACAAGACTCGTAAGTACGATAAAAACACAGAGCATTCCTATGGCCAGTAACCTTAAAACACCTTTTTGTTTGGTCATATCAGCCACATGCATATCCTGCACTTTAATTTTCTTAAAACACTCACAATTTCTCAGAAATAAAAGAGTTTCGAAGAATATAAAGGTAAGCACTGCAGAACAAATAACAATTGATCCCACGGTTATCCAAACCGCATGGGTATCAGCATGCTCAATTACACTGAGCATTTCCTTATCCATTTGAAGCTTATGGCTATCAAATCCTTCTATTGGCGGAATAATATAATTCGTAGTAGACATTGATGAATAAACCGTTTCGCAAATTGACACCCTAAATAAATGAATGAAGGATATCCCCAAGCGTATATTATTTACAGATATTTAACAAAGGTAATTGATTTATAACACTCCATTTCTATAATTTACTAAATACTATTATTTGTGGATGAATGGTTAACGAGATCCTCATGCAGCGCTCGGAAGGAAACCCTCAAAATGTCGATCAACGGAAATCAAGAGTACTTTACCAAGTGCAGAAAAGGACAATATATTGTCTTTCTCTTGCTTTAATAAAGCATAGAGCAGAAGAAATCCCTATTTTTGCAGCATGATTTTATACAACGTAACAGTAAGTTTAGATGTAGCCGTTGAAAATGCATGGTTAAAATGGATGCGTGAAAAACACATCAACGATGTATTGGATACGGGTTGTTTTATTGAAGCTCGTTTATCTAGAGTAAACGGTGAAGAAGAAGGTGGTGTTACCTATGCCATTACTTATTTTTCTCCTTCAGTTGATTTATACAATCAATATCAAGACGAACATGCTCCTGTATTACAACAGGAACACACTGAATTGTTTGCTGGTAAATTCGCAGCGTTTAGAACAATTTTGAACGTAATCGAAGAATTCAAACGTTAAGTAACATATGTCAGTTAAAGCAAAAAAACATCTCGGACAACACTTTCTTACCGATAAAAATATTTGTAGAAAGATTTCTGATCAATACCAAAAACACCAAGATTGCACACGCGTTTTGGAAATTGGTCCGGGTATGGGTGCTTTAACCGATTTTTTACTCCAACGTGGCGATTTAGAGGTTCATGTGATGGACATTGATTTAGAGTCTATACGCTACCTCGAAGAAAACTTTGAAGCGCTTGGAGATAGAATCTACGATAAAGACTTCTTAAAAACAGATCTTCAAGAAGTAATGGGTGAGGAACCGTTTGGAGTAGTGGGTAATTTCCCATACAACATCTCTTCACAAATTCTTTTCAAATGTTTAGAATACAGGAATCAAATCCCAGAAATCATGGGAATGTTCCAAAAAGAAGTTGCGGTAAGAGTAGCCGAAAAACCTGGAAGTAAAGCTTACGGGATACTTTCTGTTCTCTTACAAACCTATTACGACATTGATTATTGTTTTACGGTAGATGAACACGTCTTCAATCCTCCTCCCAAAGTAAAATCTGGCGTTATCCGTTGTATTAGAAATGAACGCGAAGCTTTAGATTGTGACGAAAAGTTGTTCTTCCAAATTGTTAAGGCCACGTTCAACCAACGTAGAAAGACCATCAGAAACGGTGTAAAACAATGGATTAAAGGTAAAGATGCCGACCATGAATTGTTGACCAAACGCCCTGAGCAACTTAGCGTTGACGAATTTATCGAATTGACCAGATTTGTAGAATCCGTCCAATAACAGTAGTAAGCAAGCGTAAAAGAGTATAGAGAAATTTTAATTCATTGAATCCTTGAATTGAATAACTCCTACCCTTCTCCAAGTATTTTATCTGCCAACACATCACTCAGTTTAAAATAACTCTCATGTGTCCACCCACCAACATGTGGAGAAAGAAGCACCTTATCACTTTCTAGTAAAAACTTAAAATCATCCGGCATATCACTAGAGAAGATATTTTCAAAAGAAGCCTTTTCAAATTCCAACACATCCAAACACGCTCCTAATATTTGCCCTTCGTTCAGGGCCTTTCTTAAAGCACTTGTTCTTACTATTTTCCCTCTTGATAAATTGATCAAATAAAAAGCTTTTGCAAAAGCATTGATGAAAGCAGTATCTACCCAAAATTTTGTTTCTTCATTTTGAGGTATATGTAAACTTAACACGTCGGCTTTGGCTTGTATTTCTTCCATAGAACTTTCTTTTACAAAGGCATCTCCAAATCCAGTTTTGTATTTATCGTAAGCCAAAACCTCCACATCAAAGCCTCTCAATTTCTTAGCAAATGCAGCACCATTGTTTCCATAACCAATAATCCCTACTGTTTTACCGTCTAGCTCTATACCGCGGTTTCCTTCTCTATCCCAAATACCTTTTCTTATTTCTAAATCTCCTTTTTTAAGATGATTGAAGAGCGACAAAAGCATACCCAGTGCATGTTCTGCTACCGCATTTCTATTTCCTTCGGGAGCATTGTGTAGATGTATTCCTCTTTTTTCACAGTAAGAGATATCTATATTTTCCATTCCTGCCCCCGAACGTGCTATAAACGATAGTTCTGTAGCGTGCTTTAAAAATGCTTCATCCATTGGAAAACGCGAACGAATAACGAGACCTGTAGCGTCGGTAACCTGCGTGACACATTCTTCCTTTTTCAATTCAGTTGCATCTATACAGTTATACCCTGCAGCGCTTAACCTATCCCATAATACAGGATGTACAGTATCAATAAAAACAACTTTTTTCGCCATAGTATGAAGAGATAAATATTTGCATTAATAAGCCAAACAAAGGTAGAAAAAGCAATCATCTTTTGCATAGCGGAGAAGTTCTACTTCAATTCGGTTTTAAAAAACAATATAACAGACTTCCATTTTTAAATTCTTATTTTTTGCGTAACTTACACCCTAAACACATCATGTTGAAACACTTAACAAGAGAACAACAACAGATGTACACAAACATGTATGAAGAAAAGTAAAAAATTTCTACTCACGTTTATACTCATTTTAGGCTTGATGAATGTCTTGCTCTTAAGTTTAAAATTGAACGTTGAGGTAAAATACTTGGTCCTCTTTTCCATTTCAATTTTCCTTTTGGTTGCATTATTTTATGTTTTTATTTTCAAATTTAAATCGCGAAAGAAAAGACAAATGCAAATTTCCAAGGGGCAGCAATAAAAGGACATTTGACCAATATTCCTGAAATATGGGAGGCTTGATTTCTTTGGGTTTAGCTTTATTTATTTACCTTTGTTCGTTTTAAATTTTGAATTTGGATGTGGTTTAAACTTTCTCAATTAATCTTAAGAAATCGTTTCTTAATCTTGTCAATATTGTTCCTGGTAACGGTAACAATGGGCTACTTTGCGGCAACCAGCCTTAAACTAGATAACAAGTACGGAAACATGCTCCCGAAAGAGAGTCCTGCACAAAGCAAGTATTTGAAGTTTAAAGAAATGTTTGGTGAAGATGGTGGAACCCTTGTTATTGCCATCAAAACTGATAGTTTATATACGGAGGAGAATTTCAAACTGTGGAAACAGTTGGGAGATGATATTGCACAAGTAGATGGAATTGAATCTGTACTTTCTGAAGCAAGTTTATTTACCCTTGAAAACAATACGGAAGCGCAGAAATTCGAAGCTCACCGCATTTTCACGGATACCACATACCAAGAAAAATCAATTCAACAAATTAAAGAGGAAATTCGTAATAACCCACTTTACGATGATCTTCTCTACACGAAAGATGGCCACGTTTCCCTCATGATGATAGGGGTAAGTGAAGCATTCCTTGCCAATCCTAAGAAAAGTGATGTGGTTGTTGATGTAGAAAAAATGGCAGAAGAATTAACGCCAGTTTTTGGAAAAATTCACTTTGCCGGACTACCCCACATTCGAGTAATCATTGCCAAAAGAGTAATGAGTGAAATGTACATATTTATTGGTTTAGCAATTGCTGTAACTTCTTTATTACTTTTCATTTTCTTCAAATCATTTAGAGTTGTAATGTTCTGTAACTTGGTGGTATTTACCGCTGTGATTTGGTCCTTAGGTATCATCGGTATGCTAGGTTTCAAACTATCGATAATGATGGCCTTGATTCCACCATTGATGATTGTAATTGGAATTCCGAATTGTATCTTCTTACTTACAAAGTTCCACCGAGAGGTCTCTTTGCACGGTAACAAAACCAAAGCACTCTCGCGCGTTATCCAGAAAATTGGAAATGCTACTTTCTTAACGAACTTAACAACAGCCTTAGGGTTCTCAACCTTCATTTTCACCAACAGTGAAAAATTAATTGAGTTCGGTATCATAGCTTCTGTGAATATTTTATTGGTATTCGTATTATCTATTACCATTATCCCTATCGTCTTCTCTTTGGCCAAAATGCCAAAAAATAGACACCTTTCTCACTTAGACAGAGACTTCACTAAAGGCTTAATGACCAAATTAGCCCACATCGTATCTTCTCGAAGAACGAAAGCGTATTGGGTTACTGCAGTGATTGTTGCACTTTGTGTTTTTGGAATGACACGTATTGAAGCAACAGGAAACCTTACGAGTGATTTACCGAGTGATGACCCTATTTTATTGGATGTAAATTTCTTGCAAAACAGTTTTGGTGGCGCCATTCCTTTCGAGGTGATGGTAGACTATAAAAATGAAGGAAGATTACTGAAAACCTCTACAATGAAAAAGATAGAGGAAGTTCAAGAAGTATTTGCAGCAGATACGATGTTCTCTAAATCACTTTCCTACATTGATGCGATCAAGGTGATTAACATGGCTTACTACGGAAATAATCCAAGTCAATATAAAATCATTAATAACAGAGATAAAAGAAGATTGAAGACCTACATGGATTCTATGAATTTATCTCAAAATAACAACACCAACATATCGCTTAGCGAATTAGTAGATACAAGTAGAACTACGCTTAGAATCCGTATGCAAGTGAGAGATTTAGGTTCTTACGAAATCGCAGATAAGGTGGATACTATCCGTAGAAAAATTGACAATATCTTAAACCCAGACAAAGCAGAATACGAACGTTTGTACGCTGCCTATGAAGCCGGTGATAAAGCAGTATTAGATACTTTAATTCTAGAAAACTCTGGCATCTACAATGGCGTAACGGCGAATTTATCCAATGGAAATGACGAATTGCAGTATGCCTTTGATATGAACCCGGAAAAAATCAGAGAATACTACGACAAGGTAGAATTAAAAACAGCCTTGAGAAGTGCAATTGATGAGGAATATTTCGGTATAGACATAACAGGAACTTCTGTAGTAGCTGCTGAGGGAACACAATACCTAGTAAAGAACTTACTAACGAGTTTAATGATTGCGATTGTAATTATTGCTGTGTTAATGTCTCTCTTGTTTAGATCTTGGAAGATGGTTGTTATCTCATTGATACCTAACTTTATTCCTCTTTTAACAACAGCAGGTATTATGGGATTCTTCCAGATTCCTGTAAAGCCTTCAACGATTTTAGTATTTAGTATCGCCTTTGGTATTTCTGTAGATGATACCATTCACTTCTTGGCGAAGTATAGAATGGAATTGAAGTCAAATCATTGGGATTTAAAACTATGTGTAATGAATGCCTTGAAGGAAACCGGTGTAAGTATGTTCTATACTTCCATCGTATTATTCTTTGGTTTCTCTATGTTTGCCTTATCTCAATTTGGAGGTACACAAGCATTAGGATTATTGGTTTCGTTAACCTTATTAATTGCGATGACAACGAACCTTGTAGTGCTTCCATCGCTTTTACTAACTTTAGAAAAACGTGTTTCTTCGAAAGCATTTGAAGAGCCATACATACAGATTTACGACGAAGAAACAGACATAGACTTGGATGAGCTAGAGGTTGACAGAACTACGGCCATCGACTATGATCCTTCGGAGGAGTTAGACAAAACTTAAACCGCAAAAACTATGAAGGGAATTATTTTAGCAGGAGGATCAGGTACTCGTCTGCATCCATTAACATTGGCTGTAAGTAAGCAGTTAATGCCTATCTACGATAAACCCATGATTTACTATCCGCTTTCTATTTTAATGAGTGCGGGTATTAAAGATATTTTGATCATTTCTACACCTCACGACATGCCCAATTTCAAGAAGCTTTTGGGAGACGGGAGTCAGTTAGGATGTAATTTCCAATACACCATTCAGGAAGAACCCAATGGTTTAGCCCAAGCTTTTGTTTTGGGAGAAGAATTCATAGGTGATGATAAAGTTGCTCTTATATTAGGAGACAACATTTTCTACGGTGTAGGAATGGATGAACTACTCAAAGAGAACAATTCACCAGATGGTGGTGTTGTATATGCTTACCATGTGTCAGACCCTAGAAGATACGGTGTTGTAGAATTTGACGAGGACATGAATGCTGTTTCTATTGAAGAAAAGCCGGAGCATCCAAAATCTAATTATGCCGTTCCAGGTTTATATTTCTATGATAATGACGTAATAGAAATCGCCAAAAACCTAGAGCCATCTGCACGTGGAGAATATGAAATCACAGATGTGAATGCTGAGTATTTGCGTCGTGGAAAATTAAAAGTTGCCGTATTAAACCGTGGAACAGCCTGGTTAGATACCGGAACTTTCCCTTCCTTAATGCAAGCCGGACAATTTGTTCAAGTAATTGAAGAAAGACAAGGCTTAAAGGTAGGATGTATAGAAGAAGTAGCCTATAGAAACGGCTTTATAGATAGAGAACAATTGGAAAAGTTAGCCCAGCCCTTAGTTAAGAGTGGTTATGGTGATTATTTAATGCGCTTAAAAGATTAGATGAATACAATTTTAGAATACCAGGGAATTTTAGAGAATGAGATTCAGAAAATTTCCTTTCCGAAAGAACCCGCGAACCTTTATGACCCATTAACTTACTTTCTTACCCTAGGAGGAAAGAGAACAAGACCAACTTTGGCGATGTTAGGGGCTAATCTTTTCGGAGAACCTGGTATCAAAGCTTTAAATGCGGCCATTGCGGTTGAATTGTTCCACAATTTCACATTGATCCATGATGACATTATGGACGATGCTCCTTTGCGTAGAGGTATGCAAACTGTTCACGAAAAATGGGATACTAACGTAGGTATTTTATCGGGTGACGGACTTTTTGTTGTGGCTTATCAATATTTGGCAAAACACGATGTTGATGTTTTACCTCGTTTGTTAGAAATCTTCTCAAAAACAGCTTTAGAAGTGTGTGAAGGTCAACAAATGGATATGGACTTTGAAACACGCGATGACGTAAGCATTGATGAGTACATAGAAATGATACGTTTAAAGACATCTGTTTTGTTAGGTGCAGCCTTAGAAATGGGAGCTACTATCGCGAAAGCAAGTAAAGAAGACGCACAGCACATTTATGATTTTGGAATGAATATAGGACTAGCTTTCCAGATTCAAGATGATATTCTGGACCTCTATGCAGATCCTGATAAGTTTGGAAAACAAGTAGGTGGAGATGTTATCGCCAACAAGAAAACATACTTACAACTTTCAGCTTATCAACATGCTAATGAAGTTACTCATGGTACACTTAAAAGCTTAGAAACAGAAACAGACTTAGTAGAAAAAGTAAGTCAAGTACGTTCTATTTTTGATGAAATTGGTGTCCGCGAAATGGCAGAGCAAAAGAAGGATGAGTTCTACCAAAATGCACTTACAGCCATGGAAAAAATTAACGTTCCAGCAACTAACAAGGAGAACTTATTAGGATTAGCAAAAATGCTAATGAGCAGAGAAGTTTAAAAGAAAATACTATTCAAAAAAAGCCATTCCCTTAATGAGAATGGCTTTTTTGTTATTCAAGGATTCACTAAAAAACTCAAGTAAGAAGGAATTCGGCCTTGTAAATGAAACTTTATTTTTCAAAATGAAAGCTTAGGAAGTTCGTTTAGCTCGATAGAGATCCAACGAACGAACTTAGTTTTCATGAAGAAAAAGGAAGTTTTAGTTACACAGCCTAGCGTTTTCTTTGGTTCGTTTCTTTTTGGCAATGCAAAAGAAATGAACAAAACCCAAGCTACGAAGCCATTACTAAAAAGGCTTATAATTCACCTCTACCTTCGCTTTTAGCTGATTCAATAAAGAATACAGTCCAAAGAAAGTACGCATGATATAAATGGCATCCCTACTTCCTCTGGCGTTATTCATTTTTCTTAGTTCTTTATCTTGTGACAAATCTTCTCCCATCCCATAGATCTTTTGAAAGAAATCATCATTGCCAAAATCAAAACTATCTCCGTGGAAAGGTTGAGCAAGCAAAGCTACACTTTGAATGATCATCGCTTTGAGTTTCTTTTTCTGCTCAGGAGTATCCTCTGGTCTGTAGAAATTCATGTTCTCGAAAATTACTTTCAACTCTTCTTCTTTGTCCAAAATATCCGGACGTAACAATTGAAAGTAATTCGCAGCAAACTCCTCTGGAATCTCCTTTACACAACCAAAGTCAAGTATACATAAATTGTGATTTTCATCCACCAAGAAATTACCCGGATGCGGATCTGCATGCACCATACGTAATTCTTTCATTTGATACATGAAAAAATCCCACATACTCTGCCCTACTTGATTTCTTATTGCCTGACTCGGATTTGATTTGATAAAATCAGGAAACTTCTCTCCCTCTAACCAATCCATAGTTAGTACCCTACGGGCACTTAAATCCTTGTAATATTTAGGAAATCTGGTATGCGCTATGAAGCTACATTTCTCTGAGATGAATTGAGATCGATTTAACTCTAACTCGTAATCCGTCTCTTCTATCATTTTGGATTCTACCTCCTCCATGTACATCTCCATGTCAGCAGCCTTCATATTCAAGAGTTTCTTTGCCAAAGGTTTGATCATCTTTAAATCAGAACTAATGGCATCACCTACTCCCGGATATTGAATTTTCACAGCTAACTCTTTGCCATCTTTGGTGGCCTTGTGCACCTGACCAATACTTGCTGCATTTACCGCTTCTTTTGTAAACGTATCAAATAGCTCATTGGGCTTTGCTCCCAATTGTTTCACAAAAGTTTTCGCTATCAACGGAAAGGACAAAGCAGGAGCACTGTATTGCGACAAAGAAAACTTCTCTTGATAGGCAGATGGTAGCATTTGGTTGTCCATACTCATCATTTGCGCCACCTTCAAGGCACTCCCTTTCAACTCACTTAAAGAAGCATAAATATCTTCCGCATTATCGTGGTGTAACTCGTCTTTGGTCAGATCTCTATTAATGGATTTCTTCGCGTAATACTTAATATAATTACCACCCACTTTAGCACTGGCTCCCATTATTTTGGCCGCGCGCTTCACTTTAGAAACGGGTATTTTACCCTGGCCTTCTTCCTTGCTCATTTTACAGTACTTTAGTTTTTATAGCAAACTTTCCAAAATCTAACATTGCATCTAACGGACCTTTGCCTAGTAGGTCAAACGCCAAGTTCACCGATTTCTCAATAGCCGCATCCGTGGTTTCAAAATCATCTGATTCATCTTTCAACCATACTCTATACACATAGGTGAAAAGCAAATAGAAACCTTTTGAATAATGATCAGATATATAAGGACGGTTTACCACTTCCTCTTCATTTCTCGCTTCCATTAAAATTTGTTCTACCCTTGCATTCAACTGAAGAAAGAAATCTTTCCAGTCATCCTTAAACTCTTTCAATACGCGAGGATCTGTAGAATTATACTTGTGCAACAAATAGCTGCGTTCCATTTTCAAATGTTCAAACAATGTAAAATACAGGGCCAACAATTTTTCTCTGGCGCTAAATGATGCATAGTTTTCGTCTTCATCCAATGCTTTTAAGGTTTGATCTACCAACTGGCGAAGAAACACTTTTTTTAATTGTTGCATGCTCGAAAAATGAGCGTAAAACTCACTTTCTTCCACCTCTAGTTCTTCCGTAAATTCGAATACTGAATGCGGTGGTCGACCCTTGGTCAATTCAAACTTTTTATAGGCTTTTAGAAGTATAGATTTTTCCATGACTTTTCTTTTTAAAACAAACGCTTTCAAGGAATTGTTTAGTATTTCAAGATCTACTTTTAACATTAACTAACAATTGAAATTAAAAGACAGGTAAATGAAGGAATATTAAATATTTGAATCACTAATATGTCTAACAATCTAAAAGTCTAACATTTTAAATGTCTATGATTACAAATAATCAATCCCTGTGAAGTAGCACCCTATATATCCATCGAGTTTTAATAGTTATCTCTATTTTAGAAGCATGAAAAAACATGTACTGTACCTTTCTTATGATGGTATGACAGATCCTTTGGGTCAGTCGCAAGTATTGGCTTACCTCAAAGAACTCACGCAGTACGATTTTGTTTTTCACCTCATCAGTTTTGAGAAAAAAGACAGGTGGGAACAACATGGTGATTTTATTCAAAAATTTTGCGATGAAGCCAAGATACATTGGTATCCACAAAGCTACCGTAAAAAACCACCTGTAGTATCAAGTTTTCTTGATGTAAAAAAAATGGAAAAAGTTGCCCTTTCTATTGCAAACAGATATCCTATAGCTTTCATTCATTGTAGAAGTTATATGTCCGCACTTGCGGCATTATCTATACGCAAAAAGAAAGGAATTGAATTTCTCTTTGACATGCGTGGTTTCTGGGCAGATGAGCGGGTTGATGGTAAGATTTGGAACATCAACCAGCCTTTGTACAAATACATATACAACTACTTCAAGAAAAAGGAAGTGGAGTTTTTAAACACAGCGAAACATACCATTTCTTTAACACAGCATGCAAAAGAGGAAATGTTGCGTTGGAAGCAACTTCATTTACAAGACAAAGACATCTCCGTAATACCCTGTTGCGTTAACACAGACCTATTCAATCCAGAAGTGATTGATGCGCAAAAAACATTTGAAACCAAACAAAAGTTAGGAATAGCAGAGGCTGATTTCATTTTAGGCTATGTAGGTTCGTTAGGCACTTGGTACATGTTACCTGAGATGATGGAACTCTATGCAAACTTGCGGAAAAACAAACAACAACCTGTTTTCTTGTTTGTCTCCAAAGAAGACCCTGAAAACATATACAAACAAGCCCTGAAATACAAGGTTCCAAAAGAAGAAATTGTATTAACCTCTTGCCTCCACCATGAGGTTCCGGAATATGTTTCAACCTTCGACCTATCGGTATTCTTCATTTTACCTGCCTACTCTAAAAAAGCATCTTCTCCCGTTAAACAAGGAGAACTCATGGCGATGGGTATTCCTTTAATTTGTAATGCGGGTGTAGGTGATACAGACAAAATAATTACAGAAGCACAAGCGGGTATTGTTTTAAAAGGAACACAACCTGAACACTTTAAAAACCTGCATTTACCTGAAGTCAACCGTCAGGAAATTATGCAATATGCCAAAGAAAAATTCTCTCTTAAAAATGGTGGTTTGAAGTATTTGTTGGCCTACAAGAAAATGATTTCTTAGATTTCTAGAGAGCTAAATGATCAGTATTAAGTGTGATTACTGAGCAGGAGCGAACAAAAATCTCATTCCATGGAAAAGTTGCTCATCTCGACTCCGATTGATAACCTCAATGAAGACTTTTTAAATCTTCTAATCCTAGGTTTCCGAGCGAAGCGTTGTGGTGAGCCAAGTCAAACTATCGAAGGATAAAATCTTTAAACTCTCAAACATTCAAACCCTCCAACTTCTCGAATCACTCCTCCTCCACTATCCCAACTAAAATCAAACGCATAGGTTTATCAGCTCCTTTGGTATACACATAAACAGATTGCACCAAACGTCCTTTATAATGTGTAGTATCCAGACTTACTGGAAGCTCTATTTTTTGACCGGGTTGCAGGATACTGTCGCTTAATTCAGCCACAACGCAATGACATGGCAATTGTAAACTATCTATATACAAAGGCTTATTTCCCGTATTCTCTAAAATGAATGTTTTATGAATGATTTCTCCTTCTGTAATCGTATCAAATTGATAAATTGGATCTTTCACTTCGAGTTGCGCCTCTTTTTCTAGTGTATCTAAGAACACACTTTGAACCTCAATTTTACGTTCAATGGCGGCAGCCCGAGAATAGATAGAGTTCTTCTTATCATTCGGATTATCACTCGTAAGCGTATTGGCTGTATATTCTCCAAAAGGCACTTCTTCTATGCTTAAATTTCCATCTTCGAAATGCTTTTTGAACTCACCGTTCCCATATTCTTCCAAATAATTCTTCAGAGAAGCTATCCTACGTTTAGTAAGGTTTACATTATAATCAGATTTGGCTAACGGACTGGCAAAACCTTTTACTGTTAACTTAATTTTACGGCCTTTGTTCAACTCTTCCAGTAATAGATCACGGAAAACTTCCAAATCCTTCACCCCTTGCTCTACATATTCGATAAAGAAATCTTCTATATCGTCCTTGGCATCTTGTGCAGCTTCGCCACTTAGCCCCGCGCTGTATTCCTTTTTATATCTATCTAGCATGGCCATGTAATCCTTATAGCTATCGATATAATTTACCCTTGTTGTTGTATCTATAGATCGAGGATCAGGAATATCATTATGGAAATATAAGGTAATGGGCAAACGTTTATTCAATTCCTCTAAAGACTCCTCAGGTGTTAATTCCTCTTCTTCTTGTGGAAGTCTATACATTACAAATACATCCGAACAACAGGTTGGATTTTTACTGTATAAAACTCCCAAACGATTCGAACTTACATAGGCACTATCTCCTGCTTGGAAATAATAAAGATCATTGGCGGGACTGTTTATAGGAGCTCCCATGTTCATTGTTTCTCCCCAACCATTATTGTAATCGGCATAAAACACATCGTAACCGCCAAAACCTTCGTCCCAAGAATTACTGAAGTACAAACGTTGTTTATCTCCATCCCAATAAGGACTTAAATCATTATCTGCTGTATTTATACTCCTCGCATTTCGAGGTTTTTTATATTGATTGCCGTCTTCAATAAAGCTGTACCAAATATCCAATCCACCTTTTCCTTTGTCTCTATCACTAACAAAGAATAACACCTCGTCACCTTCCCATTCCCCTATAAAAGGCATCGTTGTATTCGCATGGGTTTCATTAATAATCTCTCCCAAAGTATCTATATCCGAAAACTTACCCTTTTGTGTATATGCCACCAATATTTTACACTGATAATTTGCACCATTGGCCTTGCACGCCGAAAAATAAAAGCGTTTCCCATCTAAACTAAAGCTTCCGTTCCCCGTGTTATAAGCTTCCAAGGCGAGATCTTCAATTCGTTCACCGTCTTTAAGCCCCTCACCTAGATTTGATCTGTATATCTGGGTAGAATAACTGTCTGCATAAACTTCTTCTTGTGCTGAAATTGAATCTGCTCGCAAAGAGCTGAAGTACAACTGATTTTCATATATACGATGCCCAAACTCCGCATTCTTTGTATTTACACCTTCCGGCAAAGCTTCAAAAATTAATGTAGAAGTATCTGCAATCGCATTTTTTGCCCATAAACAAGATTTAAATTCTTGTCTGGCTTTAGCATAGATGTATTTATTCTTAGAACCCCTATACTTTTTCTTGGCCAACTTAAAGGTCTCCAAAGCTTCAGCGTATTTACCATTTTGCTTTTGCATCAAACCTAAATAGAGCAAGCTTTCTTCGTAGATTTCAGTCTCTTCCCTTTCATACACTTTGGCATAATAATACTCCGCCTTTCTGTAATCTTTAAAAGCGCGTAAAGCCTGCGCATACTTCCAATAAATATCCACGCTGGTAGAATCTATCTTCATGGCCTTTTGATAGTAACTAAGCGCATACACATAATCTCCTTCAGCCACTTTTTGATCGGCGAACGCTACATTTTTTTGATACTCTTTTTGTCCGAAACTCAAAAAGGAAAATATGCTAATCAAGAAAATTATATGAAGTCTGGACATACTCTATGTTTAATGTTTTTAGGTTTGAATCGGGTAAGGATGTAACGAAAACTCAATTCCAAACCACCGCGGGCATTACTCGCCGGAACCAATTGAGAAACATTAATATCGTAGCTAATTCCCGCCCAGATATTTTGCCAATCCATTCCTAAAACTAAGTACATTGCATCTCTATTTCTCAAGTACAATCCGCCGTACAACGCCTTATAATTTCCGTTTCTATTTTCTAAATAGTATTTGGCTTGGGCTCCAAAGATGAGTTCTTTGTACTTTCCTTGCGCATTAAATTGCAGGGAAGGAAGAATATCCC
>NZ_JBVCPV010000006.1:0-32833 GCF_057456495.1 Lishizhenia sp.
CCAAAAGGAGATAGGTAAATAATGTTCCGAATCCGAAGAAGTAATAAAGTTTACTGATTTGAAGATCTACTTTAAAGTTATTCTTCTCTACTATGCTCAGGTGTATCATCTCACCTAAAAAAAGCGTCGCTATAATAATTGCAGATACAATTACCATACGCTTCACCACACTACTCTTCATCGTCTTGATTACTTATTTTGATTACTTGGCGTATAATGGAGAATATAGACCCAAACACAACAAATAGGGTAACTACCTTATAATAAGAAATGTGCTCTGAGGGATATTTATTATCCAACCATTCTCCAATCAAACTTCCTAACCATATGGAAACTCCCATTTGAATCCCAAGTCCAGTAAACCTGATAAACTTGGTGTAAGTCCCTTTATTTTTCGGAAGTAAGTCCATATTTAGTATACTAATTCGGCCTCTTTCTCGACCTCTTTATTTTTCTTTTTCTTACGGTTGGATGTTGCCACGGGAGTAGCCACACCACTCATTTTACAATCGCCGTTAAATTCAGCACCGTCTTCTATCACCAATCGGGCTGTAGTCATATCACCGTTGATTAAAGCCGTTGAACGCAAAGTTAAAACATCTTCTACCTTCACATTCCCTTCAATCTTTCCTTCTACTTCTACTTCGTAGGCTACTATGTCACCTGTAATCTGAGCCTCAACTCCTACTACTAACTTTGCAGCACATTCGATGTTCCCTACTACTTCACCATCTATTCTTAAACTACTCTCCGTTTTTAAGTATCCCTCCATTCTGGATCCTGATACTAATCTGTTTAATCTGTCTGGTGAATCTACTACTTTACTGTTCTTGCTTCCTTTTAACATCTTAATAATTATCGTTAAAGAATTGTTCGTACTCCTTTAGTTTCTTGTCTTTTAGCAGTGTGCGGTAGTTTTCCGGGGAGATATAGATTATTTTATTGGTTTGCAAATTGCCCAAGTGCTTTTTCGTGCGCTTGAACACTCTTACATAGTCTTCGGCATCTGCCTTCTCTTTAAATTTCTTAACAACTACAAAACTCACATCTTCACTGTAAATCTGAGCTTCTGGCGATCTTAAACGTTCTCTTCCAAAAAACTCTCTATTGAAATTAGCAATAGATGTTCTGGCGTCTGTTGTAGATTCATCACCCACAAGGTAAACCATTACATAGTATTCTGCAGCATTATCGTAATTAAATATTTCAACAGGCATACTAAAGTCCACTGGCTCATTTGCAGGAACTCCATTTTTTATCAATCCAATTAATTCACGAGCTCTTTCTGCTTCTGGGGTTCCAGGAAATTCTTCAACCAACATTTGCAACACCGGCAACATTTCTGTTTTATCATCTTTAACCTGACCAGTAGCCATAGCCTGTAACAACATATACTTAGATCTGAATTCATTATCAGGCTCCTCTGCAATCACTTTTTTCGCTTTAGTGATAACCGGGTAATACATTCCTTGTTCATAACGTTTCACATATCTCAAGTAATCTTCCAAGTTAAGTTTATCCATTTCTTTCTTCTTCTTGAAGTAATCTGGATCTCTTAAGTAATTCGCATAATCACTATTTGGATAATTGTTCATGATATACGACCTGTAGTGAGATGACAATCCTGGGTCCCCACTTTTGTGAATCTCATACAGCTGAAATGCAGATAATAAGTCATGTTGATCTTCTTTCAGGTCTCTACTTAAAGCATCCTTGAATTGTTCTACGGCCAACTCTTTTTCTAGCAATTGATTTTTGTAAATCATACCTGAAGTGTACAATGCTTTCATGATTTTTTCATTACTTACTTGTATAAGAGAATCTGTCAAAGGTAAATCAGCCATCAATTTATCGACGCTAAATCCTGGCTCTTCTTTTTCTGGAACAGGAATGGAGTCTTGTGGGATAGAATCGTTCTCGGCCATTTCAAACTCAAGGACTTCAATCTTGTTGGAACGTCTCCAGTTATCTTCATCCTCTCTTTGTCCCCAAATTCTTCTAAACTCATTAAATCCTTCAGCTATGCTTTTAGAATTATTGAAGTACCATTTTCCACCTTGACCATTATTTTGAACTTCCAAGCCTTCCTTCAAGGCACGTAGCTCTTCTAACCTTCTAGCTTCTGCCTCTTTGCGCTCTTTCTCTTCCTTTTCAAGTTGTTTAACAAGATCTTTCAAGTAGTCAGCACGGGCAGACTCATCCATTTTTGCAATACGCTGAACACTATCTTCATAGTTTACTAAATCAATAGCTCTTACAAGGTCTGAAAGCTTGTTGGCCTTATTCAGAATAAGTTCTTTTTGCGCATAATCGTCGGGCAAAACATTAGCTGAACTATCGTAATATTTCTGTGCGCGGACGTAATCCTTCTTATCGTAAGAAATAGTTCCCATACGCTCGTAACTAATCCCTTTTTGATAATTGTTATTCAAAGAATAGAACACAGACTGTGTAAGGTAACTCATTCCCAAAGGCTCATCTCCATTGTCTAATGCGATATCGGCTAGGGCATAATATATTTGATCTTTATACTCTAAGTTCTTCGCATCTTTGAGCATTTTCTTTAACTCCTTTATGATTTTCTCATCACCATCACCACCGGCTAATGCTCGGTTAATTTTGGCGTAGAAAATCATTTCGAAATCTGAGTTCTTTTTAATGGCTGCAGTAAAGAAGGTTCTTGCTTCTGGACTCTCTTGCTTGGCATACAATTGAGCAATGATAAAATTCAACCTTGCTCGTTCATCTTTATCTTTACTGTGTCCAACAGCCTCTATTAAATATTGAATTGCTTTTTGCTCATCTTTTTTCTTCAATTCAAGTTCGGCTTTGGTTTTTGCCAATTCTACCTCAAATCTTTTCGGAAACTCTGCAATAGCGTCTTCATCTTTCTTAAACTGAATCAAAGGATCATCTTCATGTTCCTCTTCTATTTGAATTGCCAACGCATCTAACCTTCGCAATTTTAATCCTGCAGAAGTTAAATCTCCTTGTGCCATATCACACTTTGCCAACCACAGCATAGCTGTATATTTGGAAGGATCATTTACATAAAACAAACGCACATATTCAAAAGCTTCACGGGCATTGTCGTACTTCGTTTTGTAGAACTCTGCCTTACCTATCATGATCCAATTCTCATCAATCCAGTTATTCCATTCGTCTTTTTTCCTGGAAATATCGTTCATATTCGGCATGGCGTGCTTACCAATTACTTCCGAACATTTCGAAATCGCTGTATCTAATGCAGGATATAAGGTTACCGCTTCATCCTCATTGGGCAATCTTTCTATTGGTAATACTTCGTAATAATTTTCTGGGGTAGATTTTCGATAATCTTCGAGACCAATGCGTACTAATTCTGTGGCATTAAAGTAACCATTGAAACGCGCTGTTGTTCCATGATAAGTACGAGTAACAAAGGTGTTTTTCTCGGTAGTACAAGCCACAACGACTAACACCACCATAATTAGGGATAGGATATATACAGTATATTTTTTCAACGCGCTTTTGATTTCCTTTATAAACTCTAAAAAAACAAAAATATTATTAATTGGCTAAAGAAATAAAAAAGGCCGGTAATTTTAGTACCGACCTTATTTTCTGAGTATTTTAATGATTATTCGCAATCCTTCTTAAATACAGTAGAAAAGCTTAAAGTAACGTCTGGCCACAACTTAGATTCTGTATCACCATTTACAACGTCAGTATGTAAATCTTTACATGCTTCATTTAAGCTATTTATTGCTTCTTGACCATCCCAATTGAATACATCAATTTCAGCATCAAATGTGAATGTTTCATTGTTCAAGGTATACTTTCCGTTGATTGTTTGCGTCACATCATTCATAGTAACTTCTAAATCTGCCGAACCATCTTCATTTAACGCCAATACTTTCCCTGTGATTAGAGCAGTATTATTCATAGCTCCAAAAAACAAAGAATCTATTTTCTTATCTCTACTTGCCTCGTTAGAATTTACAGAGTTTACAGGAATTTCAAAAGACAATTGCTGAATCATACCTTCTAAATCTGCACTTTTCTCTGGACCTTCTACGTTAATCACATCAAAAGTTCCACTAACTCCAGCTTTACGAATAAACTTATAAGCTGTCCAATTCATTTCTGTTGACGTTGCGTCGTAAGCGTAGTAACAGTTTTCAATCTTTACTTCTTCTTTCTTCGCTGTTGTATCTTCAGTGTTAGACTCACCAGAACATGAGAACAATACTGTACTTAAGGCCATCAATCCTAGAAACGACTTTTTCATTTTTCTCTTATTTTAGATTTTGCTTAAAGGTAATAATTTGCTTAGAACAAACTAAATATTTCTCAAGCTACTTAAGACGAACATAAATTCTTATATTAAACAACTTTTTGATTTATTGTGTAAATTTGTTTAGATGAAATGTTTTATAATTGACGACGACAGCACCACTCGATTTTTAATTTCTGATATGCTAGAGAGCATAGGCGGAACTGAGGTTATTGGGAGTTTTGAAAGTCCTATTACGGCGTTGGAAAATTATTTAAAACAAAAACCCGACGTAATTTTTTTAGACGTTGAGATGCCTGGTCTAACAGGAGTGGAGTTTGCTAACTCTATTCTTCCTGAAACAAAAATTGTTTTTATTTCGAGTAAAAAGGAGTACGCTGTAGATGCGTATGGATTAAATGCCATCGACTATCTCTTAAAGCCCATTACTTTACCGCGTTTAACACAAGCCTTGCTTAAATTGAAATCTAGTCTTGCACCTGAACCAGCGGGAGCAGTTGAAGAAGGAAAAGAGCATGTATTCTTAAAAACAGGTGACGGTTATAAGCGTATTAAAATTGAAGACATTACCTATGTTGAAGCTTTAGGTGATTATGTTCAAATCTACACAGCAGAAACAAAATTCATCATGAATGGAACGTTAAAAAATGCGTATTCAAAACTTCCTGATGAACTCTTCAAACGTGTACACAGATCTTACATTGTGAACATGAATAAAATTGAAAAGATTGAAGATGGCGCTATTGTCATCGGTAAAAAAATTATACCTATCGGGCGTTCTTATAAAAAAGAATTCAGCGATAGCATCAACACCTTCGACTTGTAATGCAAAAAGTAATACTCATAGACGACGATCATATCACCCATTTCATATTTGAGAATTTACTTTCCGATGAAGGAATAGATTTCGTTGCCTATGATAGCGCTGTACAATTCTTAGCAAACACCCCCTCAGTTGAGGACTGTATACTCCTTATGGACGTAAACATGCCTGCTTTTTCAGGTTTTCAACTTTGGACGAAATTGAACCAGGAGTACGACTTATCCAATACATCTGTGACCGTATTTACAAGTGATAATCGCGTGAAAAGTGAATTTTCATCCTTAAATCCAAATGTTAATTTCATTGACAAACACGAATTAAGCTTGGAAACTATTAAAGCTCTACAACATGGAAATAGATGAGAAAATTGCACACCAATACTCTCCAGCCGTTTACAACAAGGCCTTAAAAATGTTTGTTGAAAGCAATAAAAATTTAGTGCAGGGACTTCAAGCAAACAATGAAGATCACGAATTTAAAACCTTGCATAAATTAAAAGGTGGAGCAAACATGCTCGGACTTAAAAAAATTAGTTCGTACATTGATTTAGCAGAATCAGACCCACTGAACAAAGAGCATATAGAGGCAATACGAGAGGAATTTCAACAAATTGCCGCTTTCAGTGCTCAAAATTCTTCGTCCTAAACCAAAGAAAAAACCATGTGCTATAGTAATTCACTAACAAGTAAAACTGAGTCTTTCAAAGACAAATACAAGTTAAGTGCACAGGTCAACTTTCAATTAGCACCCACTTTTTACGTCAGTGCATTTTCTCACCCCACTTGGCCCGTTATTACCGATCAAGGGCTTGAAATGATGGAATGGGGACTCATCCCTTCATGGTTTAGAAAAGACCCCAAAGAGATACACAACAACACCTTGAACGCACGTGTTGAAACCGTGCACGAGAAAGCATCTTTTAAAAATGTGATTGAACGCAATCATTGCTTAATACCCAGCACAGGTTTTTTTGAATGGCAAACTTTAGGCAAAACTAAAGTCCCTTACTTCATCACTGTAAAAGACCAAGCGCTTTATTCTTTTGCGGGTATTTACGACACGTGGATAAACCCAGAAGGCAAAGCCGTGAAAAGCTTTTCTATGCTAACCTGTGCAGCCAATGAATTGATGGCAGAAATACACAACACCAAGAAACGCATGCCCATTATTCTACCTGCTGATCAAGAAAGCGCATGGGTACATAATGAAATGAAAGCACAGGACCTTCAACTCTTCCCCTCAGAGGAAATGAAGGCTATAGAAATCAACAGAAAAATCATCAATTCTCCACAGCCCAATCGTAAAGAAGTGCAGGAAGAATTTCATAACAAGGACTTCTTTCAAGGGAGTTTATTTTAAACAAAAAAACCTCCGCTACATCAAGCAACGGAGGTTCTAACAAGTAACAAACTTATTTTATCTTACCCAACCGAATCTTTCTTCGAATTGTGTATAAATGTATTCTTGAACTGTTTCGTTTTTCACACGCTCTATCACCTCACCGATGAAAGCTTGCGTCATTAACTGCTCAGCACTTTTCTTTCCAAGTCCTCTTGCTCTTAAGTAGAAGATTCCTTCTTCGTCTAACTGACCAATTGTACAACCGTGTGAACATTTCACGTCATCTGCGTAAATCTCTAACTCTGGCTTCGCATTAACTTCAGCATCTCTCGACAACAACACGTTACCGTTTGCTTGGAAAGCTTCTATCTTCTGAGAATCTTCTCTTACGATAACTTTCCCGTTAAATACGGCTTTACTTTTACCATCCATTACACCTTTGTACATCTCATCAGAAACACAGTGTGCTTGCAAGTGATCAACGAAAGTATGGTTATCTACCAATTGCTTGTCTTTGGTTAAGTATACACCGTTCAACATCGTGTCACAGTTTTCACCGTCAACCAAAATGTTTAAACCGTTACGTACCAACAACCCACCTAAAGTAATCGTATTGATATCAAAACGTGCATCTTTTTCTTGGATGAAGTTCTCCGTAGAGATGTGGAACATATCCAACTCCTCTAATTGTAACTTGTGTACTTTTAAACCAGCGTTTACACCCACAGACCCTTCTAATACCACATTAGAGAAACTCTCCGCGGCATTTACAGAATGGTGCGAGCAAATCACTTCCATTTCTGCGCTTTGATCTACATCAATAAAGTGACGTGTGTTGGCAATTACTCCCTCACCAGTAGTGATATGAATAATGTGCAAAGGTTTGGCAGCAACTACTTTTTTCTCCACTCTCACAAAAGCACCACCCGTGTAGTACGCCTTGTTAATCAAAGAGAAAACGTTTTCGTCTATGCTATCTAATTTGTCTAAGTAATCTTCTAAATCCATGTCGGCAACCGCAGAGATTGTAACCCCTTCTTGCGCCTCAATAGAAGACTGTGCAGCATCGTAAAAACCGTTTACAAAAACCATTACGTTGGCATCCATGTTTGGAATGCGGTAAGCACTTGCATCTGCAGTTGCTTCAACGCTTTTGTAATTTTGCTTGGTAATACGTGTTACACGTGTATATTTCCAATCTTCAACACGCGTAGTTGGGAAATCCATACCCGCTAAGGCATCTTTCGCCATCGCTCTGTATGTTGGTAAATCATTACCTACAGAAAGATTTTCTACGAATTGAAGTACTTTATTTTCTTGTGCTATTTCCATGAGGAATTATGCCTTTTCAGTTAACCAATCGTATCCTTTATCTTCTAATTCTAGTGCCAATTCTTTTGGACCAGTTTTGATGATTTGTCCATCCGCCAATACGTGAACTTTGTCTGGCACGATGTAATCTAATAAACGTTGGTAGTGCGTAATAACTACGATAGCGTTTCCTTCGTTTTTCAACTTGTTTACACCATCTGCAACAATACGCAATGCATCGATATCTAATCCAGAATCTGTTTCATCCAAGATCGCTAATTTCGGCTCTAACATGGCCATTTGGAAGATCTCGTTTCTTTTCTTCTCACCACCAGAGAATCCTTCGTTTACAGAACGAGATGCCAATTTAGCATCTAACTGTACCAAAGCAGACTTCTCTTTTACACGTGCCATAAAGTCTTTAGCAGAGATAGGCTCTTCACCTTTGTACTCTCTAATTTCGTTAATAGACGTACGTAAGAAGTTGATGTTAGAAACACCAGGAATCTCAACAGGGTATTGGAACGCCAAGAACAAACCTTCTCTGGCTCTATCTTCCGTTTCCAAGTCTAACAAGTCAGTCCCATCAAAGTCTACAGATCCTTCTGTAACTTCGTAACCATCTTTACCTGCCAATACTGAAGCTAAAGTTGATTTACCTGCTCCGTTTGGTCCCATGATAGCATGAACTTCTCCTGCTTTAACTTCTAAGTTTAATCCTTTTAAGATATCCTTGTCTTCCACTTTTGCGTGGAGATTCTTTATTGTTAACATAACTGTTATTCTAAATTCAAAATTTAAGTCGAACCTTAACGTCCTCCTTTAATTCTTCTGATTTTACTACTTTAATTCTTTTTCCTATCCTACTGAGTTCTCTAAAGAAATCGCTAATAATTTTTGCGCCTCTACTGCGAACTCCATCGGTAACTTGTTCAATACTTCTTTGGCATAACCATTTACAATTAAGGAGATAGCTTTCTCTTCAGAAATTCCTCTTTGTAAACAGTAGAAAATTTGATCTTCTCCAATTTTAGAAGTAGTTGCCTCGTGCTCAATTTTAGCCGTTGGGTTCTTACATTCTATGTATGGGTAAGTGTGCGCTCCAGAAGTATCTGTCATCAACAATGAATCACATTGTGAGAAGTTACGTGCGTTCTCCGCATTCTTATGGATTTGTACCAGTCCTCTGTACGAGTTGTGTGAATGTCCAGAAGAAATACCTTTAGAGATAATTGTACTCTTTGTATTCTTCCCTAAGTGGATCATTTTTGTTCCCGTATCTGCCATTTGGTAGTTATTGGTAACTGCCACTGAGTAAAACTCACCTACTGAGTTATCTCCTTTTAAGATACAAGATGGGTACTTCCACGTTACAGCTGAACCGGTTTCAACTTGTGTCCAAGAAATTTTAGAGTTGGTATGACACATTCCACGCTTCGTTACGAAGTTGAAAATTCCACCTTTTCCATCTTTATCTCCAGGGTACCAGTTCTGAACTGTTGAGTATTTAATCTCAGCATCGTCTAAAGCGATCAATTCAACCACTGCTGCGTGCAACTGGTTCTCATCACGTTGTGGTGCTGTACACCCTTCCAAGTATGATACGTAAGCCCCTTCATCTGCAACCACCAAAGTACGCTCAAACTGACCTGTACCTGATTCGTTAATTCTGAAGTACGTTGATAATTCCATGGGACATCTAACTCCTTTTGGAATGTAACAGAAAGATCCATCTGTAAACACCGCCGAGTTTAATGCTGCATAGAAGTTATCCGAAGTAGGAACCACTGTTCCTAAATATTTTTTAACTAAGTCTGGGTGCTCTTGAACTGCCTCAGAGAAAGACATAAAGATGATACCCAACTCTTTTAATTTCGATTTAAACGAAGTTGCTACAGAAACAGAATCCATCACGAAATCTACTGCTGTACCTGTTAAACGTTGTTGCTCTTCCATAGAAATCCCCAATTTTTTCATGGTTTCTTTCATCTCTGGTTCAACATCGTCCCAAGATTCGTATTTTTTATTTTGCTTAGGAGCAGAGTAATAAGTGATATCCTGAAAATCTGGCTTCTCATATTTGATGTGTGCCCAATCTGGCTCCACCATTTTCGTCCAAACTCTGTAGGCATTCAACCTATACTCTAACAACCATTCTGGCTCGTTCTTCTTCGCAGAAATAAAACGAATGATATCCTCGTTCAACCCTTTCGGTGCCTTATCAGATTCTATATTCGTTGTAAACCCGAATTTATACTCCTGGTTTTTTAAATCTTCCGCTAATTCTTCCTCTGTATAGCCCATTTAAATAAGTTAATTCGATATTGGAAATTCAAAATTCCCTCCACCTAATTGTTTATGTATTAATATTTATTTCCTCTGATTTTTGCCTCCTTAAAACACTTGACTAAGTCCAGTAATTTGTTTGGACACATCCTCCAGAATAGAAATTAATTCATTCAATAGTTCTTTTCCTGTGTAGTTTCTGTCTTTCGCTTTGAAAATTTGAGATTTGCTTTTGTAATCTCCAATTTATACGCTAAAACTTTCTCCACATCCACAAGTTCTGTCGGCATTCGGGTTAGAGAAAATGAATCCCTTACCATTTAAACCGCCAGAAAAATCTAAGGTTGTACCTATTAAATACAGGTAGCTTTTCTTGTCAACTACTATTTTTATACCGTTGTCTTCAAAGGCTTTATCACCCTCTTTGTCTTCGTTATCAAAATCTAACTGATACATTAACCCAGAGCATCCACCACCTTGAACGCCTACACGGATAAAGTACCCGTCTTTGCCGTCTTCAGCCATGAGCTTAAGCGCCTGCTGTTTTGCTGATTCTGTTACTTTAATCATATCTGTTATCCTACTTTCGTTCTACACTGTATACCGATTTATTTAGATTTAATTTAAATAGAATCAATATTTGGCGCAAAAATACCGAATTTGTGGTATTGAAACAACTATTTAAAATGATATTATGTAACGTTTTAGCATTTCTTTCTATTCTTAGGATTCCTCCTTCTTTGTTTGGAGAATCCCCCACCCCAAGAACCTTGGTGTGGCGTCGGGTCATCCGCTCTATACCACTTGCCAAAACCAACTTTCACTAAGGCCAACAAGAGCTTCTTCCCGTCGCTTTGTCACCCTAAGTACAAGTAAGCTTTGTCCGCGTGGCATGCCGCTACTCGCCCTCTTCCTATTCTAGTTTACAAGAGAAAGACATTTGCGTTCAAAAGACGACACATCTATTCATGAAAAAACCATTACCTTTGCCCAAGTTTTATGACGATGAGCAAGAAAGAATTAGAAAATAAAATTGTAAGTGTATTAAAAACAATACACGATCCAGAAATCCCTGTAGACATCTACGAATTAGGATTGATATACGAAGTTAAAATTGACAAGGAAAACAATGTTTTTATTGACATGACCTTGACTTCACCCAACTGTCCGGTAGCAGAATCTTTACCGAAAGAGGTAGAGGACAAAACTGCAGCGATAGAAGAAGTTGCCTCGGCAAAAGTGGAAATCGTTTTCGATCCACCTTGGGATAAAAGCATGATGAGTGAAGAAGCACAATTAGAATTAGGTTTCTTGTAAACATTTGCACCATGGACGAAATCGTAAACAAAGTAAAAAACAGTGGTCTTAAAACCATAGACTTGGCACAGTTCATCCCGAATGAGCAAGTGCTTACTTTCGATATTAAAGATTTCTTGTGGCAAGAACTCATTTTAAAAGAGAAAGATTTTAGAGCTGCTTTAAAAGATTTCGATTGGAACACCTACGAAGGTAAGGCCGTTGCTATTATCTGCTCTGCTGATGCCATCGTTCCTACATGGGCTTTTATGCTCGTAGCTTCGTATTTACAAAAGCACAATATCAAACACATTGTAGGATCAAAGGACGAAATGTCTAAGCAACTCATCAAAGCTAAAATTGAGGAAATCAACCCTGCAGATTTTACAGATGAACGAGTGATTGTAAAGGGGTGTGCAGATATTGCCGTTCCCAATTTTGCAATGACTTATTTGGTGACTTACCTACAAAATGAAGTGAAGAGTTTAATGTATGGAGAACCTTGTTCTACGGTTCCTATTTACAAAGCTCCGAGGAAATAGCCACGCACTTCCAACCTTTAGCAAAACACATTTTTAAAATATATTCCAACAAGTCCAGAGATCTTTCTTTGGACTTTTTATTGTCGTGTAAAACAACAATATCACCAGGCTTTAGTGCTTTCAACCTATCCTTCACTTCTTCTAGAGCCACATTCACATCGTAATCATAGGTTAAAAAGGACCACATTACAATATGATAGTCTTTTTGAAGCGCTGCTCCCTTTACCCCGTCTAAACGTCCGTACGGTGGACGGAATAATTTACTCCGTATGTAGCGATCTGCCGCTGCTACATCCTTGAGGTATTCCTTCATTCCAAATTTAAGCGCATGCTTATGATGCATGGTATGATTTCCTACTGCGTGACCTTCCAACTTCAAACGATTAAATAAAGCTGGGTGTTTACGAACATTTTCGCCTACACAAAAAAAGGTAGCTTTAGCATTGTAGGACTTCAACATGTCCAAGATTTGAGGTGTAACCGTGGGTTCTGGTCCATCATCAAAAGTGAGGAAAATACTAGGGCTAGAAACAGAAAAACTCCAGTTTCGCCTCGGGAATACCTTTTGAACGAAAACTGGAGTTTTAAAAAGTTGCATTATTCTATTTTTAGATTGGATCTACTGGACCCGCTCCTAATATTTGTTGTTGCATTGCCGAGTAGATATAGTAGAACTCTGTTGCTTTAGAACCTCCAACAACACGTTGTCCTCTTTCCATCTCTTTTAACCCTTTAACTATACCTTCTACAGCAGAAGTCAAACGATTTTCTAATCCATTAGCATATTCTACAAGCTCTTCGTTAGAAGCACTCGCTGAATTTACCGTAGCTACAACTCTCAATAAGTTTGTCGTTGAAGCGATGAAATCTTTGCTATTGTTGTAAGCCACATCTGCAGATGAGTTTTCAAAGAAGTTAACGTATGTTTCCAATTGTTCCAAGTATTGTCTTGCTAAAGCATCTGCTTCTTCATTCGCGTCCACTTGGTACATCATTATTACATAATTCGCTATAACCCCATCAATGTAGTTAGGAGCAATCTGTTGGTTTTGAACAGAACCTCCAGCGTTAACACGAACCGTTAAACCTCCGTTCGCCATTGGCTCACCCATATCCAATACTTTGTTTAATGGAATCTCTTCTAAAGATTTGTTCAAGATCATTAATACAGTATCCCTAACAGCTTCACCTTCCGTTAACAATTGCTCACGTTTCGTTTTCAAAGAATCTATCACCTCTTGGTCAGAAGGATTGTTCAATAACTCTAGGTTACCCAATTGAGCATCTATATTTCTCAACTGTTGTCCATACTGTGCAGAGTAAATTTCTTCGTAATCCGATGCCAATTGGAAGAAATCTCTTCTGTATTGGTTGGTATGTCTTCTCACGTAGTAATCTGCTACAACGCTTTCTCCTTTAAGGTTACCGAATTTGTATTCGTTCATGTAACAATCGTAAGATGCTAAACGAGAGTTTGTTTTAGCGGCTTGACCTCTTAATGGTGTTAAAGCATAAACAGCTCCACTTTGCACTAAAGCACCTGCTTGGTAGAATGCCTTACTTACGTCAGATCCATAAGGTGAAGAGTAGTATACCGCTCTTTCCCATTCACTGTTTACGATAGCGTCTAACATCATTACTTCTTCACGCGTTAAGCGAGAAACATCTGATCTAAACACAGGTCCTTTCGCAAAAGAAATTCTCATTTCTGAAGGACACATTTCTTTCTCACCTTCTGTAATCAATCCTGACTTCACTACCTTATCTGGATCGATATCGAAAATCAATCCTTTAGAAGGGAAGAAACGAACAGTTCCACCATTGTTTGGTGCCATAAACATGTTATCGTCATTTCTCAAGAACTCCATTACATATTTAGCCGGTAAGTAATCGAAAGAAGACTCCCAGTTCTTACTTGCCTCAAACAATTGCTGAATCAAGTTTTGATCTGCATTCAACTCTCCTTTTTGGTACATGTCCAAAATCTTATCTACTGTTGCGTTGATCGTTAAATAGTCATTAATCGAAGGATTCTCTAACGGCTCCATCAACTTCGCTTGTAATACAGGCAAGTTTTGGTTCATCTTCGCATTCTTCGCGGTCATAGACCCCATTGCATTCGCCAAACTAGATCTGAACGAAAGAATTGCTCTGTTAAACGCTACTTTATTGTGCTTAATTTTCAAAGCCATCACCTCTTTAAACAGCTCTGGTTTTTTGGTTGCCATATCCTGAACAAAGAAACTGTTCAATTCTATAACATCAGAACTACCTGCGTGCATCAAGATTTGATCTTCTGTAAATTTAATTGGTAATGGGTCTGAATCGTAAGCACGCATCTTCATTTGGTTGGTGTACCAGTCTGTTTGCATTAACGATAAGTTACACACCCTAACATCAGTGCGCTTACCTTCTACCTCTTGCAAGTACCATAATGGGAAGGTATCGTTATCTCCATTGGTAAACAAGATAGAGTTTTGCTCACATCCAATTAAATAGTTGTAAGCCAAATCGCGGGCAAAGTAACGCTCACTTCTATCGTGATCATCCCATCCCTGAACACCTAAAATAATTGGTGCTATCATTGCGATAAGAACCGCACCTATAGAGGCACCTGAAGCTCCTTTCACCACTTTATTCATAAGTATGAACAAGTAAATAATTGCCAATCCGATAAGCACAATGATAACTCCTGAAAGGAAGACACTCATTCCTGCTCCAAAACCAATTGCTGCGCAGAAAGCCAATAAGACACCTGCAGAAGCCATTAATTTTGATTGATCGTCTTTTGTAAAGTTTTTATACGCCTCAAATAATCCGTAAACAGATAATCCTATCCAGAAAGCGAAGGCATAGAAAGAAGCCGCATAGGCATAATCTCTTTCTCTCGGTTCAAACGGTTTCTGGTTCAAGTACACCAAGATTGCAAAACCAGTAAAGAAGAACAACAAGGTAACTACAAAGGCATCCTTTGGTGCTTTTCTATAGTGGAAGAACATTCCTATTAAACCAAAAATAAGTGGTAAGAAATAGAAACTGTTGTTACTTGGGTTAGACTTCGATGGGTGAGGTTCATTTTCTCCCATCGCTCCCAAACGCTGTTGGTCAATGAAGTCAAATCCTGACTTGTAGTTTCCACGCATGGCATCACCGTGACCTTGAATATCGTTCTGACGACCTGCAAAGTTCCACATGAAATAACGCATGTACATCCAACCTACCTGGTAATCTAAAAAGTATTGAATATTGTTTCCAAAAGTTGGTAATGGCTTATCATCACTACCTAACTTACTTGGGCTTACTCTTCTATTTTCGTCGTAACCAGACCATTGTTTGTATCCTCTGATTTTGTTCGCATCCGAAGAAAAGAACATACGTGGGAAAATGGTATTTTGAGAATAAGTAGGCACCTGATTTTCTCTACTATCTGCATTCGTTTCGAAGTATTTTTCAACGATTTCGTACTTCTTATCAGATTTTTCCACGAAGGCTAAAGCATCTTTCTCTTCTTTGAAAGATTTGATTTCAGCTCCTCCTTTTGTTGTAATTACGAATCGTCTATCGTAGAAAGGAGAACGGTCTCCCCACTTCGATCTGTCTTCGTTCATTTTTGAGTTCCAGTATGGACCGTATCCTATCGGCCAAGAACCGTATTGCTCACGTTTTAAGTAAGCGTGTAATGTTACTAAGTTTTCTGGGTTGTTTTCATCCAACGGTGGGTTGGCATTCGAACGAATTACAATAGTAGCGAATGAACCGTAACCAATGAACAATACAATTAAACCTAAAATTGCTGAGTTCGTAAATTTCCAATCTTTCTTACGTGTATAGTACAAACCGAAAATTAATAGTCCTAATAGGATAACGAAGAAAGTTATGGCACCACTCATGAAAGGTAATCCCAATGAGTTTTTAAACCAAACCTCCATAGAACTCGCTAAGTCTATCGTTTTTGGAATTACTCCATTCTGAACAAATCCTAAAACTAATACCCCTATAACTCCTGTTAATATGAATGTTTTTAAATCGACTTTGTCTTTGTAGTTGAACATGATAACGTAAGCCATACAAGGCAACACCAACAATCCTAATAAGTGGACCCCTATCGCTAATCCAAACAAGAACATGATAAGTATCATCCAACGCATCGGACGAATGTCTGGTGATAATTCTCCGTGCTTAATCGCTGTAGACTCTTCATCCCACTTTAATAGTGCCCAGAATATAACAGCTGTAAACAAAGAAGACATGGCGTAAACTTCACCTTCTACGGCAGAGAACCAGAATGATTCTGTAAAGGTATAAGCCAAGGCTCCAACAACACCTGATCCTAAAATAGCAATTTGCTGAGCTTTGGATAACACTCTACTTTCTTTGAAAGCCATCTTCTTAGCCAACATTGTAATGGACCAGAACATGAATAATATGGTAAATGAACTACTCAATGCCGACATACGGTTAATCCATAGTGCAGCTGAATCTGGTGAAGTAAAGAAGGTAAACAATCTACCAAACAACATAAAGAGCGGTGCCCCGGGAGGGTGACCAACCTCTAATTTATAAGCTGCTGTGATGTATTCTCCACAGTCCCATAAAGAAACTGTATCTTCTAGCGTGATAAAGTAAACAGCGGTAGCGATCAGGAAAACCAACCAACCGATTGTTACATTAAGCGATTTATAGTTCATAATTTTGTCTTAGTACAGTACGCGAATTTAACAATCTTAGCGAGTCTGTTGTCATCTAAAAAACTAAAAAATGCTAACGTGCTTGTTTTAGATCTTAATTTTAAGCGAGTTATATTTTTTTTTGAATTTTTTTAATGAAAAGGCTTTGTGTTTCTCATTTTATTCATAAATTTGCAACCGCAATCGCTGACAAACAAAGTTGAAAGCAATTGAAAAATGGCCTATGGTGTAACTGGCAACACGTCTGATTTTGGTTCAGAAGAGTCTAGGTTCGAGCCCTAGTAGGCCAACAAAGAAAACGAAGTTCAAAAGAGCTTCGTTTTTTTTTGCTTTTAACTTTTGTAATCTTAGAATCGCGGGATCAGATCTCTCTCAGCGATAGCAGTTGCAGCCCTTATCCCCAAGCATCTTGGAGGACGGACGTTAACAGATAGCGCTATTGGATTTAGATAAAAAGAAAAAGAGCCTTAACCACAAAAAAAGCGTGTCCAAATTGAACACGCTCTTCTATAAAATATATTTTTCAAAACCTTACCCCATATATGGTGCGATCATAAGGTAAACCACCACTCCTGAAACAGCTACAAAGAACCATATAGGAAAGGCAAACCTTACTAATTTCTTATGTTTCTGATAATTCCCCATCCATGCGTAAGAATACGCGATCATTACTAATGGAATTACAGCAACACTTAATACGATATGCGCAATTAAAAGCGGATAGTAGATGACCCCTAAATCACCTCCGTAAGAAGTAGATTCACTCGTCATGTGATACACCACATAACTTGCCAAGAAAAGCAAACTCAACACCAAGGCAAAACGAATAAGCCTTCTGTGCGCTTCCATATTGCCTTGCTTAATCATATACAATGCTGCTACTAATACAAGAGAAGTTATAGCGTTAATGGTAGCATAAATTGGCGGTAAAAAACTCGTGTCTACTCCAGGAATTTTAACTCCAAACAACACAGCCACAACCAAGGGTACTGCAATAGAAATGATCCAAGTCCACGTTTTAAACTGCTTAATTTGTGCAGGTGTTTTTGCTTCCATACTATTCATTTTCTCCGTATTCTTCTTTTAATAACTTTCTAATATCAGCTTCTAGGCGCTTTAAGTTTTCAGCCCCTTTTCCATCTCTTTCCAAAACATCATATACTCCACGCACATGTTTGGTTCTATCTACCAAGATAAAGTGAGGACTATGCGCATAACCACCTTCTGCATTTGGTTCATTGATGGCATTTACAAAGAAACTTTGCGTACCTAATTTATGTACGAAAGCTTCCCTTTCTCCGGTTAAGAAATACCAGTTCTTTGCCGTAATATCATGTCTATCTATATACACACGTAAACGATTTACAGTATCTCTTTCTGGATCTATACTGAAGGATAGAAATTGAATTTTATCACTAAGGTCTTTGGTATTCTCTGCAAGTTTATCCATTTGTCCTGTCATTGGAGGACAAATGGTTGGACAGTGCGTAAAGAAAAACTTAGCAATAGATATTTTACCTTCGAGGTCTTTATTGGTAAAAGGAAGTGAATCTTGTGTTAAGAAACTGAATTCCTCTTCAATGTAATCAAAGATGGTATCACCTTTCTCATAGCCTTCTTCTTCTCCCGTGGCTATCTCATGATACCCCAAGTGAGGAAGAACATACTTTGGTTTGTTTTCACAACTAATCAAAGCACCTATCACCAATAAACCTAGTAGATATTTCATATTACTCTGCTTCTTCTTCAGCTTTTGCAGCTGCCTTATCGTATTGTTTTTCTAGCAATGAAATGTGTTCGTTGAGGTCTCTCACCATACCTTCAGTTGCACCTGAACGCAACATACGTACATGATTTTCCTTATCCACGATGATCATTGTCTCTAACCAAGGTTTTCCTTTGTAGGCTTTTTCATCATTGGCCTCCATCAGACTCAAATCTTTGTTGGTGATATCATAGATCTGTTTAGGATCTCCTTTAACCAACATCCACACGTCTGGGTTATAGCCTTCGATTTCGTCTTTTACAGTAAAGTCAATAGCTCCTAAATCATCTAAGGCATTTCCTTCTTCGTCTACAAGAATAGAAACGAATTTGATATGAGAAGCGTTGCGCTGAAGCTTTCTGTACTTTTGGTAAATCAACAAATTGAAACGCGCCATATCTATGGCACAATCTACCGGACATGTATTCTGAATGGTAGAGAAGATAACAATGTTACCTTTCATTGATTCGTTAGAGATTGTCTTACCATCTGCCGTAGTGAATTCGTATTCGCCCACATTTCCGTAATCTCCTAATTCCTGAAATTTGTTTTCGCACTTGTTCATGGAAAACAATACCAATAAAGAAGCCGGTCCAAAGACAAGCAACATCATTAATATTGCTCTACCTCGACCGGCTTTAGTTTTTTGTGTAGCCACTATATATGTGTTTTGCTATTTTTTACATTGCAAGATGCACCGCACTACCTTCAGTGAATGCAATAAACATTAAGTAAACAATGAACAATGCATATGGTAATAAGATTACCCACTTCAATGATTTTCTTTCATCACCTAAGTGCATAAATACCATCACAATGTAACCTGCTTTCAAAAGTGTTAATGCGATGAATAAAATTTTAACTGTTAACCAAGCTCCTGAACCTTGCTTAACCATAGCTCCTAAGATTACTTCAACTGCAGTAACTACAGTAAGTAATAAAGTAACCATCCAAATTTTCTTTCTGATCTTAACTCCCTGCTCTTCTGAGTGGTGTCCGTCTAAAGAATATTCTATTATATCGTCTCTTTCCATTTCTATTTCTTTAATGCGTTATAGTACTGTTTGCTTTCTACCTGTTAGATTAAGTAGAAGAAAGTAAATACGAATACCCAAACTAAATCGACAAAGTGCCAGTACAATCCAGTTTTCTCTACCATTTCGTAGTGACCTCTTTGGTGGTAAATACCTCTAAGAACTCCTAAGAAAATAATGATGTTAATGATAACTCCAGAGAATACGTGGAATCCGTGGAAACCTGTGATAAAGAAGAAGAACTGTCCGTACTGATCTGGACCGTACTCATTCTGTGTCATATTAGCTCCGTAAACAACTGCACCTTTTGTTAATGCTGCGTAGTACTCATCTGCTGCTCCTTCTTCTGCAGAAACTCTAGTAGATTCATCTGCCGCTGAAGAGATAGCGTGTTTCGTACCTGCTTCCTTAATGATCAATTGTAAATTCTCATCAGCTGCCTTGTTCACTTTAGCAACAGAACCGTCGTGTAAGTGAATTGTTAAGTTATCAGCAGTACCGTGTAAGTGACCTGCTTGAGCAGCGTGTTGGAATTCGTGTAATAAATCTTCAGTAACTAAATCACCTACTGCGTGGTGGTGACCAGCCTCAATTACTTCAAAGTTTTCGATTGTTCCGAAATCTCCTTTAACTACAGCTACAGAACCGTCGTTTAAAGTTACTTTTCCGAAGGGTGTACCGTGGATAAAGTGAGACCATTCCCAAGCCTGAGAACCTAAGAAGAAGAAACCACCGATAATCGTAGCCAACATCCACTTAATCACACCTTTTTTATCCATTCTATGACCAGCCTCTACAGCCAATACCATCGTTACAGATGATACGATAAGGATGAAAGTCATCAAAGCTACATAAGCTAAAGGATATCCGTTTCCTAAAAATGGTAATGCCTCAAAGGTCTCCTCACCTATAGGCCATGTTCCTTGTGTAGAATACCTTGTATATCCGTAAGCAACTAACAATCCTCCGAAAGTTAAAGCATCAGATACAAGGAAAAACCACATCATTAATTTTCCGTAGCTTGCACTGAATGGAGATCCTTTTCCTCCCCATAGCGTAGCACTATCAATTTCTTTTGTAGCGTGACCAGCCATAATAAAATTTATTTTTTTGCAAGTTTAATGAATAAAAAGTAAAAATAGTAACAAATAGACCCATAATGCACCTAAAAAATGCCAGAAAATTGAACCTGACTTCAAATTAACTGCATTAGAAGCATCCCATCGCCCTGTGAATGAACGAATTGTATACACCAACATCATAATCACTGCACAAATCACGTGAAGGAAGTGCAAACCAGTAATCATGAAGAGGTATGCTGTACTCGTGTCTGAGTTACCTCTCAACAACTTATTCTGTAAATTATCGCTCAACACCTCTCCATTGTAATGAAGTTTTCTATCGATGTATTGCAATTCTTTTCCTGCGTAATATAAGTGAAAATCTTCTCCCATTTTACCTGAGATGAAAAAATCACCCCTTTCATCCATAATATTTCTTGCCAAATGCGTCAAACGTTCAAACTCTAATTGTTGTAAAGTTTCACCATTTGTTTTTACGAATTTACCATTCACTAAACTCAAAGGTTCATCCTTATATAAGAAAGTAAAACGTTCACCGTATTGAGCTAAGTTAAATGACTTTTTAAAATCTGTACCCAGATCGAAATTCATCATAAAAGTTCTCAAGGCTTGTGCATCCTCTTCAGAAAGGATCTCACCATTTTTCTCATAGCTGTTTCCTTCTATATCCAAAAGTACTCCATCCATCTTTATGCTGTAGTACTCACCGTAACGCCCATCCGTTACCATGATCTTAGATACAAAGTGAGCTCCTTCTTGATTTAAAGCGCTATACCCTTTCCATTGACTAATACCAAAAGCAATACCCAATATCGTTGTAAGCAATAAAAGCATAGATGTTTTTTTCATATCTCCTGCCTTGATTGCTTTCACCGCCATATAAAGTGGTAAACTACTTATCAAGATTAAAACCGTACTGATCCAAAATGCCGTCGGAAACTTCACTTTCACCCAGAAACCATCTCCCATAGAAACGATGTAGGCCGAAGTTAAACCCGCAAAGAACATGGTGATACTGAAGATAAATACCCAAACCAATCCTTTTTTGGTTTTCTCCTTTTGCTCAGGAGGCAAAGAGTTTATAAAGTTCTCTTTCATTGTATTTCGTTTTTTAAAATTCTATAACTACACAAAAAACCTATCTAATACATAGGTAAATTGAATAAGTGGTAAATAGATGATTGACGCAAACATTAGCTTACGCGCATCTGCATCTTCTAAAGTTCTGTATAATTTGTATGCGTATAGGAAGAATAACAATCCTAACACAGAAATGATCACTACCGTAATGTTACTTTCTATATAACCTAACAACCATGGGAAAAGGCTAAATGGAATCAGTAATAAAGCGTAAAACATAATTTGAAAGGCCGATGCTTTAGATTTTCCAGACTTAGAAGGCAATAAATCGAAACCTCCTTGTTGATAGTCTTCGTGAGATATCCATGCGATAGCCCAGAAGTGAGGAAACTGCCAAACGAATTGAACAAAGAACAAAGCACCTGGTAACAATCCGAATTCTCCTGTAACAGCTACAGCACCTATCATCGGTGAAATGGCTCCCGGAAACGCCCCTACCAAAACAGCCCATGGAGAAATTCGCTTCATTGGCGTGTATACAAATGAGTAAGAAACGTAAGATAATAAACCGAGAACTGCAGCGTACAAATTCAACTGGTACAACATCCATGTTCCGATGATTAAACAAACAGCTACCACTACTACACCTTCTCTTACCGACATATTACCTTGAGGTAAGGGGCGCATTTTGGTACGGTTCATTTGTGCATCTAAATCCTTTTCTATGATTTGGTTTGTTCCATTACTTGCTCCGGTAACCAAAATACCTCCAAGTAACAAGTAAAGCAATTCTAATCCAGAGCTACTCTTCCCTTCAATTCCAATTGCAAATAAATATCCTGATAACGCCGAGACTACCACAGAAACGGATAATCTGATTTTTGTGAAAAGCATGTAATCTTTTCTTTTTGACGGCTTCTTTTCTACTTGAGAAGTTGTAGTTTTTTCGCTCACAAATTTTGATTTAATAAATCGCTGGCAAATTTAGCCATAATTTGGGAAGAAGGGTAGAAGATTGACATTTCTTTACCCTTTCGGTCTGATATTCAAAGAAAGTAGGAGTTTAGGGACTAAAAGCTGTATGAATTTGACTTCCACAGGTTGGTTTTCACTCCAAAATGAAGTCCAACAGCAGTAGTATTCACTTGCTCTACTCTATCATTCATGAGAATTCCATTAGCAAAAACAACCAACTGTATTTTTTTCACTAACTCGTACTGGGCACCAAGCGTTAAACGGGTCCTTCGTAAAGCCCCTCCATTGGCAATGGTATAACCATATTCATTTTCTCTTTCGGTATAAGCTTGGTAAGGATCTGTTCCCGAACTAAAATCTTCCCTATCATTCTCTCCTCCTCTAAGCAAGTGCATAAAGGTAAAATTGAACATTAACGTTTCATTGTACTCGTACTGAACTCTCGTGTATGATTCTACAAAATTAGCACCAGCAGGATGAGCCAGGGCAAACCCTCTATTCCCATAATTTTGTGTGGTATTCAAATGTGAATAGGTAAAAGGTCGAACAGCATTTACCTCTGTTGAATAATGCAGTTTATCATTTAGTAAATTCCCTTTCACACCGACTTGAACACCAAATTTATTGGCCCACCAGCGCGTCCTGTTCAAAAGCTCAGTAACCGCTCCGTCATCAATAATGAATTGTCCGAAGATCAAATGATGACCTAATTTATAGTTTGCATTTAGCCCGAGTAACACATTATCTGAACTCCCCAAACCATATTCGGCAGGACGGAAAAACAACAGGGGATTTAAATACTCGAGTTCATATCCACGGTTCCATGTCGTATCTGTAGGCTGAAAAACAACCGTTTCAAACAAACTCAATTCAAAATTCGGTGTAACATCTACACTTAAATAATGCGTTGCAGCATATTTATTTAAACTTCCCGTGGTTGTATTTTCTTTAAAAAACTGATATAAATTGAGCAATTTCAATTTCCAGACCTTTGTATTTAATGCAGCATAGGGATAATTTTTCCCTACATCACTTAAGAGTAAGGATCGCTGACCATTTCCCAATTGAAATTCACCCACACCAGCCTGTAAATTAAAAATCTTATTTGGCGAATAACTCACAACAGCATCTAGATCAAACAAAGGATGAAAGGCCATATAATAAGGAGCTGAAGTCGCCAACTTGTAATTGTACTCCCAAAAACTGCCGTCATCTACCTGATTACTTCCGGCCATTGCACCGAGCTTCACATATAACTTTTTTCCAGCTTGCATTTCGAGTTGAGCCCCTAAGTGACCTGTCATTAACAAATCATCAAACACCCCACCTTCAAAGTTGATCAGCGGAGAAAACACCAAAGTCGATTTTCCCTTTTCCCAACTTCGCAAACCTCGGTTTTCTTCTAAAAAAGTTAAAGGAAGTGTTGAAGCGTTATCTCCTTGGGTCCAGAATAAATCTTGACTCTTATTCCAAGGTTTCGTTTGCGCGAACACCTGTAAGACAAGGCAGAAACAACTGATAACGAAGAGTAACTTTCTCATTAGTAATTATGGTGTTTATTGCGCAAGGCAGTTCGTATTCCTAATTGGATAATCTTTGCATTGATACCACTCTGTTCATCTATCCTGTAGCTTGCTTTTACAAAGCCTCTTAAATTTGTGTGTGCATTAAATCTGTAACCAAGTTCTCCACTTAAAAACCATGTACTGTACAGTGAAGAGGCAATATCTTCTCCTTTGGTTTCAAATACATTATTTAAACTGTTGGAAAAACCTAAATTTTTATAAAAAGTTGCAAAACCTTGGATATAGAAGTTTCTGTAGAAGTAACTCACTTCTCCCAAAATCTCGGTAGTACTATTCCCTAAGGAATAAGCAAGGGGTAAATTAAAAGAGGTATAAGCCAACCTTCTGTTATTGGCTTGGTAAAGTTCTTCACTTGTTTGATTGTACTCTAACAATACCGATAGTTCGTGTTTCCCAAAACTCATGTGAGTTCTCGTACCCAACTGTAAACCAAACTGCTTATTTTTAAAATCATCCGTTAAGAACTGTGCATAAATCAGATACTTTTCTTTCCAACGGTATCCAATATTTACACCTACCAGATTTTTAACTTTCGCATCTTCAAATCCATGTAAAGCAGTATTTAATAACGGAACAGGTAGATAATATTCCATCGGAACGTTTTTCGATTGTAACGAGTCTTCTTTAAACCAAATCCCCGATTCAAATAAGGTAATATTTAAATTGGACATTGGAGAATAACTCAAGCGATGCACACTTCTGGCCTTGCGTTCGAATGGAGCTTCTACCGTAGTATAAAATTGTCGACGCAATAAATTCAATGCTTTACCGATTTGAAAACTATATTTCCATTGAGGTGCAAATTCTGTTTCTATTTTAAACTGCGTGGAAGCTGGAGCAAAATCTGAAAGTAATAAAGAGCGCTTTCCGTAGCCTTCAAATTCTGGTGAGGATCCTAATTGTAGGGTAAGATATTTACTTTGCCTCCATCTCACATAAGATGCAGAATAACCATAATCAAATCCGTCGATTCCAAAAGGCTTCGTACGCAGTGCATTTGGAATAACGGCATGTTCAGTGATATAAGCTCCATTCACTAACTTTTGTTCTCCACGTGCTGAATAAGCGTCGGTTAAATACTGCGCAAAAGCACTTTGGTTTTCATAGTAGGAAGTGGAGAAGGAAAGCTGTTTCAAAATCTCACCTTCCACAATAAACCCTCTTGTATTTTGATAAATCTCTTTTGGAATATCAGCGAGATCTGTTCCGTATTGAAAATCAACAATAGGATCTACCGTTAAATAGAGAATCCCATCTGAAATCACAAACAAATGTTCGTTATACAATTTTCTTCCAAGCCAGCTTTGTCGTGCCTTCTGGTATTCATTCCAAGCATTCGTACGCTTTGGGATTTCCAGATATGAAGCAGGAAAACTTAACGGAAGTTTATCCGCTCGAAAAATTGCCTCTTGTTTAAAAAAATCGTGACTAGGAAGCAACAAACTTTCTTGTCCCCAACTCCAACAAGAAGTCAACATTAGTAGTAATAGAAATCGTATTCTCATAGATCTAGGACCTTCTTTTTCGCAATGAAATATGGGTTGGTCAAATTCGGTCTGTTATACATCAATGGCTCCAATGTTTCTGCATGTAATACCTCACCACCTATGGCTTCATAAATAGCTTGTCCGGCAGATATATCCCATTCCATAGTAGGAGCAAAGCGTGGATACAAATCAGCTTTACCTGCTACCAGGTCAAAAAACTTAAGTGAAGAACCTTTTTTAATGAAGGCTGCTTTTCCATATTTACCTTCAGCTTTACGAATCACATTCAAGGTATTTCCCGAATGATGCGTTCTTGAAGTTGCCACCATCAACTGTTCGTTTACCTCTTCGATTTGCAAAAGTTCAACCCATTTATCTTGTTGATAGATTTCATCATAGCTACAAGTAAATGCTCCAAAGGCTTGTCCCCCGAAAATGAGTTGTCGCATAACAGGAGAACCAATGGCCCCAAATACCGCTTTATGATCATGAATCAAGGAGATATTTACAGCAAATTCACCGTTCTTTTTAATGAACTCTTTGGTTCCGTCGAGTGGATCCACACACCAAGACTCTATCCAATTTTTACGTTCTTCAAAATCTGCTTTTTCTCCTTCTTCTCCTGTAACAGGGATATTTGTTTTTGCCAAGTGTTCTCTTATGATGAAGGATGATGCCAAATCTGCCTTCGTAACAGGACTTCCGTCATCTTTTGCGATAGCAGCAAAATCTTCTTGGTAGATCTCCATTATTTTTCCACTCGCTTCTACGATAGCCTCAAGGGCAATAAAATGCTTTTCGCCTAACTTCATCATTTAATCTTCTATATAATTCAACAAATCATTCAATAAAGAACTTGCTCCTATCCTAAAAGTGGAAGGATGTAAAAAGACTTCACCACAGATTTGATTTACCATTTCTTTATATTCAAGGGCTTGCTCGAGATTTCGAACTCCACCACTTACTTTTAATCCAACCTTTTGACCGGTTTCCTTAAAGTGCTCTACCACAACTTTACACATTTGCTCAAATGCTTGTGGTGTTGCACCTCCATTTTTCCCGGTTGAGGTTTTGAGGAAATCCGCTCCTCCCCTTATCGCAATTTGAGCAGCCAAAACAATTTCCTTCTTCGTCAACATGGAAGTTTCGAGTATCACTTTTAATTTCTTCAATGGAAGTTGCGCACGAATGGCTACAATTTCATCAAAGAGCAAATCCAACTTCCCTGCTTTCAATAATCCCAAATTCATGACCACATCAACTTCGTCAATCGCTAATTGATTAAGGGCAGCTGCATCATTAATTTTGGTACCTAAGAGTTGCTGACTATCCGGAAAACCACACCCAACCACAACGCGTTGTAAGCTGTAATTTTTTAGGAGTTTATTCACCACGTCTATTTGTGTAGGGTAAACACAAACTCCAGCAACATCATAACCTTTCTCCAGTAAGGGATGAAGTGTCCGAATAAATTTTGATATAGTCTTCTTGTTATCTGTAATAGATAAGGATGTATAATCTAAATACGATAATATTTCTCGGGCGTTCTCCTTCATTAGAAATAAAAAAAGTCCAACGCTAAAAGCATTGGACTTTAAATATAGTAAATGAATTTTTATTAATTCAATGTGAAGTTAATTGGAATACGACACACAGACCTTACGGGTTCTCCGTTTTTCTCTCCTGGCGACCATTTAGGCATAGAACGTACAACACGTTTCGCCTCTCTATCCAATTCTTTCGAAACCGACTTAATGATTTCGATTCCTGAAATAGACCCATCACGCTCAACAACGAATTTCACATACACCTTACCTTGGTCACCCATCTGACGAGAAATCTCTGGGTACTTTGTATTATCGATAAGGAATTGTTTCATTGCTGCTGGACCACCTGGGAAACCTGCTTCCACATCTGGGAAGTCAACAATAGGAGGTTGTGGCGGCTCCGGCTCCTCTTCTTGAACCAACTTAACTGGTGCTGGATCAATTGGGGGTGGTGGATCCTTATCCTCATTCTCCTTCACTTCCAACTCCTCATCTAACACAGGCTCCTGTGCTGGTGGGGGTGGAGGTGTATCCTCTGGTGGGGGTGGTGGCTCCTCTTCTTGTTTGGTCTCTGTTTCCATTGGCAAATCCAAATCTTGCTTTTTATTTTGTCTTGCAGACTTATCCTCTACGGGAGTTCTGTAAGAAAAAGATGCAAGAATCAGAGAACCTATAATCAAAAAGCCCAACATACTTAAGGGTAAGCGCACGCGCTCTCCGTCTACTTCGGGATTTTTCTTAACTTCCATAATTCTTCAATATTGTTGCTAATATACAAAGATCTATTAGCAAAATTAAACCTTACAATCAATAATAGTTGCGGTACAAGAAGTAAAAACCACAGGTACCTACACCAACGCCAACGACGTTTGCTATTATGTCATAAATATCAAATACTCTGCCAGAAATAAAAGCTCCTTGTAAGAATTCAATCGCTACACCAATGGCGATAGCAAAGCTAATTACAAGTACATAAGCTTTATCTCTTAATAAGCGATTCACTCTTTGGCGCTTAAATCCTGTTAACCATAAATGAACTAACAAGGCGTAAATACCCGTGTGAACTACTTTATCGAATTCAAAAACGAACCAATCCGTTCGCTGTAATTCATTTCCCGGCGTTAAACTCAACCCCACAACGGTGATGAGCCATAACAAACCTGGCAGAATAAATCTAAACATTATCCAACTAACGCCTTGTAAGCATCAGCATCCATTAAAGCGTCGATTTGCGCTGCGTCAGCAACTTTCACTTTAATCATCCAACCATCTCCGTAAGGATCGCTGTTTACGCTTTCTGGCTCACTTTCCAATTCTTCGTTGAATTCAATGATTTCTCCAGAGATAGGCATAAACAAATCAGATACTGTCTTTACAGCTTCTACTGATCCAAATACTTCTTCAGCATCTAAAGTTTCACCTTCAGTTTCTACTTCAACGTAAACGATATCACCCAACTCTCCTTGAGCAAAATCTGTAATACCGATTGTAGCGATATCACCTTCAACTTTCACCCATTCGTGATCTTTAGTATACTTTAATTCTTGTGGAATATTCATGCTTTAAATTTTAGTACTTGCAAAAATATAATTTTGAACGTTGATTTAATAACATGCTGTCACTTTTTTACAATTTCTTCATATTGGAAGTTCAAATCCCGACAAGCATCACCGAGCAATATACTTTGATCTTTTGGCTAGACTTTGCCACTCCCCTTATTTAGTTGTCTTTTTCGCCTCTACTTCCTCCCCTTTTTAGTACGCAAAAATTCTTTATTTACATATATTTGTTTTTATGGTAAATAGTGACCAATTCAAGGACATAGAAGGAAGAATTACAGCACTCTATTCTTACTTAGAAATAGAGAATAAGCTATTAGAAATACAAGAGGGAGATCTTAAATCCCAAGACCCGACTTTTTGGGACGATCCCAAAAAAGCGGAAGTGGTTTTAAAGAAACTGCGTCAAAAGAAATTTTGGGTAGAATCATACAATGCATTAAAGGAAGGCTTGGATGATTTAGAGGTATTGATAGAATTCCATAAAGACGGTGCTGGTTCTGAGGAAGAAATAGATGAGCTCCATGCTAAAATATTGAAAGACTTAGAAGAATTAGAATTGAAAAACATGCTTTCTGGAGAAGAAGATAACCTTAACGCTGTGCTTCAAATTACAGCAGGTGCAGGAGGTACAGAAAGTTGTGACTGGGCTTCAATGTTAATGCGTATGTATACCATGTGGGGAGAAAAACATGGGTACAAACTCAAAGAGCTCAATTATCAAGACGGGGATGTAGCCGGTATTAAAACGGTAACCATCGAATTTGATGGAGATTTTGCTTTTGGATATTTAAAAGGAGAAAACGGCGTTCACCGTTTGGTACGTATCTCACCTTTTGACTCTAATGCCAAACGCCATACTTCCTTTGCTTCTGTTTATGTATACCCATTGGTGGATGACACCATTGAAATTAACATTAACCCCGCTGATATAAGTTTTGAAACTTTTAGGTCTGGTGGTAAAGGAGGACAAAACGTGAACAAAGTAGAAACTGCTGTACGTTTACGTCACGAGCCATCAGGAATTGTTATTGAAAACTCTGAGTCTCGTTCACAGTTAGGAAACAAAGAGAAAGCCATGCAATTGTTGAAGTCGCAATTATACGAATTAGAGCTGCGTAAGCGTATGGAAAAACGAAATGAGATAGAAGCAGAGAAAATGAAAATTGAATGGGGATCTCAAATTAGAAACTATGTTATGCACCCCTATAAATTGGTGAAGGACGTTAGAACCGGACATGAAACAGGGAATGTTGATGCAGTGATGGACGGAGATTTGGATGAATTCCTGAAATCTTACCTGATGAAATTTTAGGAGAAAACGCTTTCTTCTGCCTATCAAACGCAGTATTACTAAGGGAACCGAAACAAATAGTTTAATAAAAAATACGAATAATAATTAACAACTACTTCGCAGCAAAATTATAAGACTTGACACAAATATATGTCTTAGCTTTGAAGTGAAATTTAACACTTAATGTTATGTCAGAAACAACAGAAAACAACCCGATCCTTAATGAAGGAAACGAAAATAAACCTAAGGGAGCTATTTGGATAATAGTTGCCATCACTGCTTTAATTGGAATTGCTGTAATGGGATTCATGTACTCAGGACAGAAATCAGCGAAGGAAGATTGCCAAATTGCCAATGAGCAGTTGGAACAAGAAATGAAAGCTATGAACGATGCGCTTTCAGGATACATAGATATTACAACATCAGATTTGAAACAAGATTTCCAAACGATGTTAGATACCTATGATGAAATGGTAGAGTTTGACGCTTCTTTAAAAGACAGTATTGATATTCAAAAAGCGAGAATCGAATCTTTAATGGAAGATTTGAAGACCAACAAGAGAAGATCATACAGAGAAATTAATAAGTTGAAAACGGAGAACAAAACCTTACGTAAGATTATGAAAGGTTACTTGGTACAGATCGACTCATTAAATACCTTAACAGGAACACTTTCTGATCGTCTAGTGGAAACAGAAACAAGACTTTCTACAACGGAGCAAGAAAGAGATCTTTACGCGCAAACAGCAGCACAAAACGAGCAATTGGTTAAAGAAGGATCTAAATTATCTGCGTACAACTTTAAAACTTACGCATACAGATATACGATTAACGGTTCTCCTGACGAAACAAACAGAGCCAGAAGAGCTGATGGAGTAAAATCTGAATTCACGCTTGGTGAGAACAAAATTGCAATGGCTGGAAACAAAACAGTTTACATGCAAGTAATTGATCCAAATGGAAAAGTGATTTACGCGAAGGCTAACAATACTTTTGATGCTAATGGTACTACTTTAATTTACACAGACAAACGTGAGATTAACTACCAACAAAAAGAAATTGATATGGCTGTAGTTCACAACCTTCAGGGTAGAGAATTAGAAAAAGGGAATTATACAGTAAAAATCTTTGCAGATGGAACTGTAATTGGAACAGATAGTTTCACTTTAAAATAAACAAGACTGCCTACCTTTAAAAATGTAGTTATTGTTGACTAAAACTTATAACGGTCTACCCTGAGGTAGACCGTTTTTTTTTTAGAGCTCTTTTCTATCTAACCTTCTTACCTCTCCAGGTTTTAAATCTCCTAATGTTTGGTTTCCAATACGCCAACGAATCAATCGTATAGTAGGGTGTCCAACAACGGCAGTCATCTTCCTAACTTGGCGAAATTTACCTTCGTTAATGACCAATTTTATCCAACTCATAGGACCATGACTCGGGTCTCTTTCTTTTCTAGGGTTAGGTGGTATATGCGCTATATCGTCGTGTAAAGTTGCCTTTGCAGGTAAGGTTTTATAACTTTCTCCCTCTATAGAAATCTCAACACCTTCTTGTAAGTTCTTTAAAGCTAGTTCATCAATTACCCCGTCTACTTGTACCCAATATTCCTTTTCAAATTTAGCACTGCGCACATCGGCGCTAAACTTCCCGTCTGTGGTAAGTAAAAGTAAACCTTCGGTATCTGCATCTAATCTACCTATGGCCATCGTGCCTTCTGGAAAATCGTAGATATCTCCTAAAAGTTTCTTTTTTCGCTTTCCATTTTGAACAAATTGAGAAAGGCAACGCACGGGTTTATGTAAAATAAAATCTTGGTGTTCTACCATCGAGAAATTTCCTTTATTTCATCCGAGAGGATTCTTCCAGAGTTATGCTTTTCTTGTAAGCTCAACTTTAACATCGCCAATGCAATATCTGTAGATCTAATGGCTCTGTATTTTTTGAGTCCTCCAATCATAAGGCAATGAAACAAGGGCATCACAAACTGGGCAATTTTCTCACCTGTTCTCTTCTCTTCCCTGTCTCCCATGATCAACGAAGGTTCTAACACATAGGTATGAGATACACCTTGTTCCATTACATCCCTTTCCATTTCCCCTTTTATTCGGTTGTATGCAATAGAACTATTAGGATTTGCTCCAAGCGCGGAAATTACGATGAAATGAGTCACTCCATTTCGCTTCGACGCTTGCGCCAATTTCACAGGCACGCCATAATCTATCGCTTTATATTTATCTTGATCTGGAGTTTTGGCCTTTGTTGTACCTATGCAACAAAATACAACATCCGCCTTCACCTCCTCTAACCAGGCTGTTTCTTCAACAATATCAACGGTTACCTCTTTCAATTTAGCACTCTTTTTTCCAGTAGCCCTTCTACCGAAAGAAATTACCTCATCAAAATCCGGGTGCATTAAAAGTGCATCCAGCAAAAAGCCACCAGTTAAACCAGTGGCTCCAATAATTATTGCTTTTTTCTTTTGCATAGCTTAAAAATACACAAAAGTGGATTGTTTTTATTTAATCTTTTTTAGTGAAATAAATGATAGGTCTAAAACCTACAGTTTTACTTGCTCCTTTATAGGTCGTATAACTTCGATTACGCACATCATAACCATAATCTTGCCAGCTTCCTCCACATACGGTATCATCTAAAGTTAGCTCAGCAACGTTACCATTTAAGCAATATACCCCATAAGAACTTGGGTAATAAGATTGCGATAGCGCCATTAAATCTGCTCCATCTAAAAAACGTTCTCCTTTCTTCATCGGAACAATAATAGGATTTCCGTTTTCATCCCCCACTCGCTTCTGGAGGGGAGCGGTTTGAGATGGCGCTCGCTCTCGCGCTACCGGGAG
>NZ_JBVCPV010000007.1:0-32301 GCF_057456495.1 Lishizhenia sp.
TACGAAGGAGCAGGTGTTCAGCACATCGCGGTAGCGACAGATGATATCATTGAAACAGTGAGTCAGTTGAAAGCACGTGGAGTTGAGTTCTTACCACCACCCCCACAAGCATACTACGATATGATTCCTGAGCGTTTAGGAGAACACAGAGATATGATGAAAGAAGATATTTCTAAGTTGCAAGAGTTATCTATCATGGTTGATGCTGATGAGGAAGGGTACTTATTACAGATCTTTACAAAACCAGTTGAAGATAGACCAACTTTGTTCTTCGAAATCATCCAAAGAATGGGTGCTCGTGGATTTGGAGCAGGTAACTTCAAAGCTTTGTTCGAGTCTATCGAAAGAGAACAAGCAAATAGAGGAACGTTATAATTATCACTATTATTGAAGAAAGCCGCAGCATATATTGTTGCGGCTTTTTTTGTTTAAATCATGGCTGCTTTTCGGTTCTTTCCTACACTTTGTTGTGAACGCAGTGTTTTATTAAATTTAATTTCTAATTTGCCAGAAAACTACTGCTACTATGAAAAATTGGAATTTAGAAATTAGGTGGGGTGTGATATTTACCCTTGTAGCCTTGCTTTGGATGGTTATGGAAAAGGCTTTAGGATGGCACGATGAACATTTGGATAAACATATGTGGTTGACCAATTTGTTTGCCATTCCAGCAATACTTGTTTTTGTTTTGGCGATGAAGGAAAAACGAATCAAGGTGTATAACGGAAGTATTAATTTTATACAAGCATTTTTAACGGCTGTAAAAATTTCTGTGGTTGTGGCTATCCTTTCACCTCTTTCGCAATATATTACCTCTGTTTATATTACTCCAAATTACTTTAAAAATGTGATTCCCCTTTCAGTTGAAATGGGGTATTATAATACCATAGAAGAGGCGGAAGCTTTTTTTAACTTGGAAAGTTATATGTTTCAAAGTGTTATTGGAGCTTTGATCATGGGGGTGGTAACAGGAGCTATCATCGCAACAATTCAACATTTTAAATTTACCATTAGAAGAAAGCAGGAGGAAGGTGTTTCTAATGGCTAACTTTTGCTGATTATTTCTTTAAATATAGCCATACCTTCAGTTACAGGTTTGGCTATTTGTTTAAATTGAGATAGGCGGAACTCATCGGCGTGAGGATCGATGAGGTAACTTGGAGTACCCAGTGGGTTGTAGTGCACTAAACTCGCGGCCGGGTAAACTTGCAGAGAGGTACCTACAACTAAAAACAAATCGGCCGTGCTTACTATATCTGCAGCTTGGTCTAGGGCAGGAACCGCTTCTCCAAACCACACTACATGAGGGCGTAAAGGGTAGCCGTCAGGACATACATCGCTTTGTTTTACCTCTGCTTTGTGCCAATCGTAATAGGTTTCTTCCTGTTTGGGTCCACTGCTTTTTACCTTCATGATTTCGCCATGCAGGTGCAGTACATTAGTACTTCCCGCTCTTTCGTGAAGGTTGTCTATGTTTTGAGTGATTACACTTACTTTAAAATCGTTTTCAAGTTCAGCTAAGATGTGATGGCCTTCGTTCGGGTTACATTCCATACATTGCTTCCTGCGCATATTGTAAAACTCGGTAACCAGCTCAGGGTTTTTAGCCCAAGCCTCCGGAGTGGCAACTTCCTCAATTTTATATTGTTCCCATAATCCGCCTGCGTCTCTAAATGTCCCTAGTCCGCTTTCTGCGCTCATGCCCGCTCCGCTTAATACTACTAAATGTTTCATGTTTATTTTTCTTCTTTTTCGAGTAGCCTTTTTCTTAATCTACTTAAAGATTCAGGGGTAATACCGAGATAACTAGCAATTTGATGTTGGGGGACGCGTTGAAACAATTCGGGCTTTTGAACCAATAAGTTTTGATAGCGTTGTGCCGGACTCGATGCTATAAATTGGGCAAATTCTCGCTGTAGTTTGCCTGTGTTTTTTTCAACTTCTTTTCGAATGATGTGTTCTAATCTAGGAATTTGTTGACACATGGCCAATTCTATACTTTGGCTTCCAACGGTGACCCAGGTATCTTCTGCGGCAATGAGGTTTTGCTGTGCAGGACTTTGTTCTAAAGCGCTTGAGAAAGCATTTACAGGATCGTATTCTGTGTAAAATGCCGTTGTTTTCTCCTCGCCTTCTTGAAGATGGTATTCGCGAATAGTTCCCTCAAGAACAAAATAACAATGTTGCGAAACTTGTCCTTCTTTCAGTAAAAACTCCCCTTTTTTAAACAGCTTGAGGGTGGAGTTGTCTAAGATCAATTGGGTTTCTTGAGGGGTGAGCATGCCAAATTCGCCTATGAAATTTTTTAATACTTCTCGTGCCTGTGCTTGTGTAGAATTTGTCATGACCATTGCTTTCTGATTTAAAGTTAAGAACTTTCCTTGGAAGCTTATGTAAAGGATTTTATCATTTCTAAAAATAACCCTAGCGCATGAATGTGTTTAAATTAAATATACCTGCAGTACGACTGGTAATCTCTCAGCTATTTTGTTAATTTTAGGCGCTTACATTAGAAAGAAAAAAACACATGGCTAAGATAAAAAAACAAGATGCATTAGACTATCATTCAATGGGGAAGCCAGGGAAGATAGAGGTGATTCCAACTAAACCTTATTCATCACAACGCGATTTATCGTTAGCGTACTCTCCAGGGGTTGCAGAGCCTTGTTTGAGAATTGCAGAAAACAAAGAAGACGCATATAAATATACAAGCAAGGGAAACCTTGTAGCAGTAATTTCCAATGGTACTGCAGTTTTAGGTTTGGGAGATATAGGTCCTGAAGCCTCAAAGCCAGTGATGGAAGGAAAAGGATTGTTGTTTAAAATCTTTGCGGATATTGATGTATTTGATATCGAAGTAGACGAAACAGATCCTGAAAAATTCATTCAGACAGTTAAAGCGATTGCTCCAACTTTTGGAGGGATTAACTTAGAAGATATTAAGGCTCCAGAAGCCTTTGAAATAGAAAGAAGATTAAAAGAGGAATTAGATATTCCTATTATGCACGATGATCAACACGGTACAGCAATTATTTCTAGTGCGGCCTTGTTGAATGCTTTGGAGTTAGCTGGGAAAGAAATCAATGAAGTGAAAATTGTTGTTTCTGGAGCAGGTGCTTCTGCAATGTCTTGTGCGAAATTATACTGTGCTTTAGGGGCAGATATTAACAATATTCACATGTTTGACAGCAAAGGTTTGTTGTCTAAAAAGCGCGAAGGATTAACGGGGAACAAAGCGCATTTTGCCGTACATGATTTCGATATGGATATCGCTGAGGCAATGAAGGGTGCAGATGTATTCTTAGGATTGTCTAGAGGTGGAGTAATATCGAAAGATATGGTGAAATCTATGGCGAATGATCCTATCGTATTTGCATTGGCGAATCCTGAACCAGAGATTCCTTACAAAGAGGCAATGTCTGTAAGAGAAGATTTAATCATGGCGACAGGACGTTCTGACCATCCTAACCAAGTGAACAATGTATTAGGTTTCCCTTTCATTTTTAGGGGAGCTTTAGATGTTAGAGCAACGGGTATTAATGAAGAAATGAAATTGGCAGCTGTTCATGCAATTGCTTCCTTAGCAAAGGAGTCGGTTCCGGATGAGGTAAGTGAGGCATACGGTGAGAAGAGTATCGTTTTCGGTAGAGACCAATTCATTCCAAAACCATTAGACCCTCGTTTAATTTACTACGTTGCGCCAGCAGTTGCTAAGGCAGCAATGGATTCTGGTATTGCAAAAGAACCCATTGAAGATTGGGACGCATACGAGTCAGAATTGAAGAAGCGTTTAGGATTGGATAATAAATTGGTAAGAAACATTACCGATAAAGCAGAGCGTAATCCAAAACGTGTGGTGTTTGCCGAGGCAGATAACTACAAGATCTTAAAAGCGGCGCAAACGGCCTACGAAGAAGGTGTTGCCTTCCCAATATTATTAGGTAGAAAAGATAAGATAGAGGAAATGATCCATGAATACAGCATGGAATTCCCTGAAGTTGAGATTATCGACCCTAAGGCAGACGAAGAAAATAAGCGTCGTAAAGAGTTTGGATTGAAATTCTTTGAAAAGAGAAAACGTAAAGGATATACAGAATTTGAAGCAATTCAAATCATGCGTGAGCGTAACTACTTTGGTTCTATGATGGTGGAAAGTGGTCAGGCTGATGCGATGGTTTCTGGTGCTACACGTAGATATGCTGATGTATTAAAACCAGCGTTGAAAGTGGTTGGAACACAAGAAGACGTAAGTAAGGTTGCAGGTATGTACATTTTAATGACGAAGAAAGGACCTCTTTTCTTGGCCGATACTACTGTAAACTTTGATCCAACAGCAGAGGAAATTGCAGACATCACAGATAACGTGGCGCGTACAATTAGAAAACTGAAAGTACACCCGCGTATCGCCTTATTGTCTTACTCTAACTTTGGTTCTGCGCCAGGTAAGGATTCTAACAAGATGGCTGAAGCTACACGTATCATTCACGAAAAATACCCAACACTTTCTGTGGATGGAGAGATACAAGCCAATTTTGCTTTGAACAATGAATTGAAAATGGAGAAATTCTCTTTCTCAGATTTAGCCAACAAAGAAGTAAACACGTTGATTTTCCCAAATTTATCGGCAGGTAACATTGCTTATAAATTAATGCAGGAAATGACAGAAGCAGAGGCTATAGGTCCTGTTTTAGTAGGTTTGAAAAAATCTATACACGTTTTACAACTTGGTTCGTCTGTAAGAGAAATAGTGAACATGGTGAAAGTTGCCGTTGTTGACGCCCAAAACAAATAATTATGATTACACACCTGAACGGGAAATTAGTAGAAAAGAACCCCACCAACCTCATTATTGAGTGTGGTGGGATAGGATATGAAGTGAAAATTTCATTGAATACTTTTTCAGCCATCAAAAGTGAGGAAGCCATCAAAATTTTTACCCAATTTGTGGTAAGAGAGGATGCTCAAATCTTATATGGATTTGCTACAACGGATGAGAGAGAAATGTTCAATCATCTAATTTCTGTTTCGGGGATAGGACCGAACACGGCGATGATAATGTTGTCATCTTTGCTTCCTTCTGATATTGCTCAGGCCATCGTAAGTGAGGATGTAAACACCATTAAAAGTGTAAAAGGTATAGGTGCCAAAACAGCTCAACGTGTAATCGTTGACCTCAAGGATAAAATGGCCAAATTCGAATTTTCTTCGGATAATATTTTTGTTGAGAACAATACGAAGCGCTTTGAAGCGTTAACTGCATTAGTCTCATTAGGTTTCGATAAGAAAGCTGCTGAAAAAGCGTTGGATAAAGTATCGACCGGTGAGGAAAGTGTTGAGGAGTTAATTAAGCTCTCATTAAAAATACTTTAAGCTGATTATTAACTGTGAGAAATAGATTTACCTTTCTAAAATTTGCCTTAATTGGTATTGTTATAGTATTGTTCGGATCGCACGCCTCAAGAGCGCAAACGCATCCAGACAGTATTGAGCTACAGTACGAAATTGAGAACCCAATTGATCCTACTCAAAATAATCCTCAAAGTTTTGATTTAGGGGATCCTTCGAATGTAGAATTGATTATAGAGTATGATCCCGTAACTGGAAAATATGTTTTCCGTGAGAAAATGGGTGATTTGGATTACAGAAATCCTTCTATGATGACCTTGGAGGAATACATCGAGTATGAGCGCCAAAAAGAAATGCGCGACTACTGGAAAGAAAAGGTTGAAAATCAAAACCAACAAGGACAACCCTTAGAGATTCCTATTAAAATTGAAAGTCCAGGTTTTGCCAATGTTTTTGGTTCAGATGAAATTAATATTCGTCCACAAGGGGCAGTAGAACTTTCTTTTGGGGTTGCTGCTTCTCGTTATGACAATCCAGTATTACTAGAACGTCAAAGAACTTTAGTGCGTTTTGACTTCCAACAACGTATTCAGTTGAACTTGGTAGGACAGATTGGGGATAGAATGAAGTTGGGTGCATCTTACAATACCGAAGCACAGTTTCAATTTGATAATGTTACCAAATTAGAATACACAGGAGACGAAGATCAGATCATTCAAAAATTAGAGGCGGGTAACGTTTCTATGCCTTTGAATACTTCATTAATTCAAGGTTCACAAACCTTGTTTGGGGTAAAAACAAGAATGAAATTTGGTCGTTTAACGGTTGATGCCATTGCAGCATCCTCTAAAGGTCAAAAGCAAACGATTAATATAGAAGGTGGTGCGCAAATCAAGAAGTTTGAATTGAAGGCAGATAACTACGAGGCCAACCGTCACTACTTCTTAAACTATTACCATAGAAATCACTACGACGAAGCATTGGCGACTGTACCTGTGATTAATTCTATCGTAAACATTACACGTATTGAAGTTTGGGTAACCAACCGTCAGAATACAGTAGACAATACAAGAAATATTTTAGCCTTCACCGATTTAGGGGAAGGACAACAAGAAAACTGGGAAGGAGCTCCGGGATACGGAAATACCCAAAACCAAGCCTTGCCGGATAACGAAGCCAATGCTCTTTATGAGTGGGCGTCGGGCAATGCAGCTATTCGTTCTTTCAACAATGCTGTGGTAACACTTTCAAATCAAGTAACTGCTCCAGGGCCATTTAACCAAGCCATGGAATATGAGAAAGTTGAGAATGCAAGAAAATTAACGACAAACGAATTTACTTACAATGCGCAGTTAGGGTATATCTCTGTGAACATACCCTTGAATTCTGATGAAGTATTGGCCGTTGCTTACGAGTATACCTATGGAGACAGAGTATACCAAGTGGGTGAATTCTCAACCGATGGTGTAGAAGGTCAGGATGCTTTAATCTTGAAATTATTGAAACCAACCATTACGAATCCTCGAAACAAATTATGGGATTTGATGATGAAAAACGTTTATTCTATTGGTGCTTACCAAGTGAGTCAAGATGGATTTAAACTGAATGTTTTCTACAACAACCCAGAAACATCTTTACCGATTAACTTTTTGCCTCAAATAGACGACAGACAGTTGGTAGACGTGATTGGGATGGATAGGTTGAATCAAAACAACCGTGCACAACAGGATGGGGTCTTTGACTTTGTGCCGATTAATTTCACCAATAACATGGCGGTGAATGGAGGTACAATCAATACCCGTAATGGTAGAATTTACTTCTCCACCATAGAACCTTTCGGAAAGACCATTCGAAAAGAGATGGAAGATGAAGGTATTGCTCAGGTAGTGATAGACAATGTTGTTTTTGAAGAATTATACGACAGTACTCAAATCGCAGCAGAACAGATTCCAAGTAAAAACAGATTCCTCTTTAAAGGAGAGTACAAATCTTCCGTTTCCTCTGATATTCCATTGAATGCCTTAAACGTGCCAGAAGGGGCAGTAACGGTAACAGCAGGAGGAATTCGTTTGGTTGAGGGGCAAGATTTTACCGTGGATTATAACTTAGGTAGAGTTAAAATATTAAATACAGGGGTGTTAGAGTCGAATACACCTATTCAAATTGATATTGAAAGTCAATCCGTTTTTGGTTTCCAATCCAAAACTTTAATGGGAGGTCATGCCAACTATATGTTCGATCCTGATTTTAACTTAGGAGCTACGTGGATGATGATGACTGAAAAACCCATTACTCAAAAGGTAGATTATGGAGACGAGCCGTTTAGAAATAATGTAATAGGGGTAGATTTGGCCTTAAGAAGGGAAGTTCCATTACTTACAAAATTGGTGGATTTATTGCCTGTGATTTCAACGAAAGCTAAATCTACAATCAACGTTACAGCAGAAGCAGCCCACTTAATTCCAGGAACGCCGAGAGCGGTAACGCGACAAGGTATTTCATACGTTGATGATTTCGAAGGGTCTCAGTCGACAATTGATTTGAAAAGTAATTACACAACCTGGAAGTTGGCCTCTATTCCTCAGGGACAAAATGCTTTATTCCCAGAAGCATCTTTAAAAGATAATTTGGCGGCTGGTTACGGTAGAGCCCACATGGCTTGGTATGCTATTGAACCGCTTTATTATCGTTCTGATAACCAAACGCCTGATCACATTGTGCAAAACCCAGAGTTGATTGAGAACGATTTAACGTGTGTGGTTTCTCAGGGTCAATTGTTCCCTAATTTGAATTTACCGATTGGTTCTATTCCTAACCTTACGGTGATGAATTTAGCGTATTATCCTAAGGAAAGAGGGATGTACAACTATGATACGACCAATACTGTAGACCAGAATGGTGATTTCACCAATCCTGAGGAACGTTGGGCAGGTATCATGCGTGCTTTAACCACGACAAACTTTGAGCAAACAAATATTGAGTACATCCAATTCTGGATGATGGATCCTTTCTGTAAAGATCAAGAAGATTTTGATCCAAATACTCCGCACAGTGGTGGTGATTTATATTTCAACTTAGGGAATATATCAGAAGATATTTTACCGGATTCAAGAAAAGGATACGAAAGTGGATTACCTACACCAGATGCTGTAAATACAAATAATATAGATACCACGAACTGGTCAAGATTGTCTTCTTCTCAAGTAATTGTTAACGCCTTTGATCCGAACACAGCTTATAGAGAATTCCAAGATTTAGGTTTGGATGGATGGAACGACGATCAAGAAAAATCCGCTTATGCGAGTTATGTGAATTGGATCAATTCTTCCAATTTACCGGCAGCAGTTAAAACTGAATTATTGAGTGATATCTCTAACGATAATTACAACTTCCACAGAGATGATGCTTATGATGCACAGCAATTAGACATTTTGGATAGGTATAAAAACTTCAATAAACACGAAGGAAATTCACCTACTCCAGAAATGTATGCGGCCCAAAATGCAGACGGATATCCAACCTTATATTCTATTACTCCAGATATTGAAGATATCAATGCAGACAACAATTTAGGGGAGTCTGAAGCATATTTCCAGTACAAAGTTTCTTTGCGTCAGAATGATATGCAAGTAGGTAAGAACTACATTATTAATGAAAGATCTTACCAAGATGGAAACCGTACTAGAAAATGGTACCAGTTTAGAATTCCAGTGAAAAACCCAGATGATGTAATCAACGGAATTACAGATTTCAGGTCTATACGTTTCATGCGTATGTTCATGACGAACTTTAACGAACGTACAATTTTAAGGTTTGCCAAATTAGAATTTATTAGAGGAGAATGGAGAAGGTATACAGAAGATCTTAAGGCTCCGGGAGATGGAGTGCAGGTAGATCCAAATGCTACCAACTTCAATATTGGTGCGGTAAATATTGAACAACACGATCAGCGTTTACCTATTCCTTATGTAACGCCTCCGGGCATCTCAAGAGAGATAGACCCATCACAAACATACCAACGTCAATTAAACGAACAAGCACTTACCCTTGAGGTATGTGAATTAGAAGATGGTGATGCCAGAGCAGCGTACAGGAATGTAGAGTTTGACGTGAGGAACTACGAAAAGCTGAAGATGTTTGTGCACGCCGAGGGAGATCAATTCCAAGCTCCGTTGAATGATGATGATTTAACCGTCTTCATTCGTATGGGTACAGATTTCGATGAAAACTATTACGAGTACGAAATCCCTCTAAAAGTTACAGCTTTTAACCAAAGTGCCTCTCCTTTACAGGTTTGGCCAGAAGAGAATAACATAGAAATCGTATTCGAAGATTTACTGCAAGCTAAAAAAGAAAGAAACAACTTGGCAGATGTTCCAGGTAGTTCAATTTCTAAAACAGTAGAATATGTAGTACCAGACCCGAATGATGCTACCAAACTCATTAAGGTGAAGGGTAACCCTAACTTACAAGGTATGCGTACCTTGATGATAGGTGTGCGTAATCCAAGGCAAAACGCGGATCACCCATGGAATGACGATGGTTTCGCAAAATGTGCTGAGATTTGGGTGAATGAGTTGCGTTTGTCTGACTTTAATAGCTCAGGAGGATCTGCAGCCTTGGCTCAAGTGCAAATGCAGTTGGCGGATTTCGCTAACGTAAACGTTGCGGGGACTTACAGTGGAACAAACTGGGGAGCTATAGACGCAAGTGTTTCTGAACGTCAACGAAATACACAGTATTCATTTGACTTCTCTACCAATGCACAGTTAGGTCAATTCTTAGGTAAGAAAGCTAGAATTTCGGTTCCTTTCTATTACTCTTATTCTTTAGGAGTTGTTACGCCAGAATTTGATCCATTCAACCCAGATATTAAGTTGAGTGAATATAGCGTTAACGAACGTAAAGAAAGAGCCAGAAAAGGACAGGATTATAGTTTGACCAAATCTTTCAACTTTACCAATGTAAGGAAAGAAAGAAAACCCGGTAAAGACGTTCACTTGTGGGATATTGAGAACTTTTCTTTGTCGTATGCCCAGAGTGAACAATTACTAAGAGACTTTAATACAGAGTACGATAGAACAAACATCTACAGAGGTGGATTGAATTATACCTATTCGGGTACACCTTTGCTTATTGAGCCTTTGAAGAATGTAAGTTTCTTGAATAAGTCAGATTGGTTGAGAATTATTAGAGATGCACATTTCTATTTAGGACCAAAAAGTATAGGTTTCCAAAACGATTTAATGCGTTCTTACAACGAACGTAAAATTAGAAACAACTTGGGTACAACTTTCGAGTTTCAACCTATCTACTTGAAGAACTTCACGTGGCAAAGAAGGTATAACATGCGTTATGATATTACCAAAAACTTGAAGTTTAATATTACAGCCAATAACAATTCAATTTTCGATGAGCCAGAGGGTCAGGTAGACAGGCAAGAAGCACCAGGTTTGTACCAGCAGTTTAGAGATTCTATTCGTTCGCAGATGAATACTTTAGGTAAGACCATGCGTTATAATCATGACTTTGATTTCACCTATAAATTACCGCTGGATCAAATTCCGGTATTGGATTTCATGAATACGAATGTTCGTTACACGGGAGGATATGAATGGCAACGTTCATTACTGGGACAAGAAGACTTTGGAAATACGATTCAGAATTCGCGTAACATAAATATCACTACACAAATGAACTTGAATACGCTGTACAACAAAGTAGAGTTGTTCAAAAAAGTGAATTCAGGTGGTAGCTCAGCGAGATCTCCAAGAAGAAGTATCCGTGGTGGGGTAGGACCAAAACGTCCGTCTCAACTTAAGGTAGCTGACACGGCAAATATGACGCCGCGAGAATTGAAAAAATGGGAGAAGGAACAAGAACGTGAAAAGCGTAAAGAAGAAAGAATAGAAGAAAACCAAGAGAAGTTTAACCAAGATTTCCATCCAGTTACAGGATTCTTGGTAAGAGGTTTAATGAGTGTAAGAACGATTTCAGGATCTTATACCTTGAACGATGGTAGTTTATTACCGGGGTACAACCAAGAAACAAGAATATTAGGTTTCTCTGAAAATTATTCAGCGCCAATGGCCGGTTTCTTAGTGGGTAAACAACAAAGAGATATCTGGGGTCGTAGCAATGGCTTTTTACTGGCACCTACGGCAGAAGCCAATGGTTGGTTGGTAAATAATCCAATGTTGAATTCTCCGCATACGATAACACATTCGCAAACCATTACAGGTAGAATGAGTTTAGAGCCGTTGAAAGACGTGAAGATAGATTTAACCATGAACAGAAGTTTTACGGAAAACCAATCGGAATTCTACAGAGCAGATTCTTCAGGTGTGTTCTCTCCTCAAGGTAGGTTTACAAGCAATACATTGACGTATTCTACGATTTCTATCGGAACGGCATTTAATGATTTGTATGACGAGAAATACTCTTACACTTTCGATAAAATGAGAGAGGATAGATTGTTAGTCTCGCAACTGCTAGGAGAGGGGAATCCAAATTCATCAGTAGATTCTGCAGGTTACTATGATGGTTACTTTGGCGGACAGCAAGATGTTGTTATTGGAGCCTTCTTAACGGCATATTCAGGAAGAAGTATCAACGATAAAAATGTTAACCCTATCCGTAATATTCCATTACCAAATTGGAATGTTACCTATAATGGACTGTCGAAATACAAGTTCATGAAAAAACATGTGCGTAACTTCACAATTCGTCATGGATATTCTTCAACGGTTGCCGTAACAGGAATGCAAACGAACTTGAATGCTGATATCGTAAACGGATCTCCAACATCACGAGATTTAAAGAATAACTTCATTTCTGCGAAGCAAATTCAGAACGTAAGTTTGATGGAAAGTTTCTCTCCATTAATTGGATTTGATGCTACCTGGAAAATTGGTAAAAACGGATTGTTAACGCGATTTGAAATCAACAAAGATAGATCAGCTTCACTTTCATTGGCGAATAATCAAATTACTGAGACTTTAGGAAATGAAATCATTATTGGTTCAGGGTACAAGTTTAGCGATGTTCAATTGCCATTGAAGTTTGGTGGTAAGCGTGTGCAATCTTCAGATGTGAATGTGAGGTTTGACTTCTCAATCAGAGATAACTTTACAGTAATTAGAAACATCGTATTGGATGAGACGCAAGCAACGGCCGGACAAAAAGTAGTGAAGATTTCTGCTTCTGCAGATTACCAATTCGGACAAAACGTAACGGTATCTTACTACTACGATCAAACGATTACAGATCCAAGAGTTGCTACTTCTTACCCAACAGGTAACATGAGTACAGGATTAAGATTAAGATTTAACTTAGGTGGATTATAATATTAGAAGAGCACAACCAGGTGATGAGACAGGAATTCATCGCCTGATTGTTGAATTAGCAGTATACGAGAACGAACCAGATGCCGTTTTCAATACTCCAGAACAATTAGCCATAGACATTTTTGAGCGCAAAGTGTGTGAATCATTTGTGGTAGAATATCAAGGAGATATTATTGCCTACGCTATTTTCTACACCAATTATTCTACTTGGAATGGCGCATGTATTTACCTCGAAGATATTTGTATTACAGAAGAGCACCGAAGAAAAGGAATTGGTGTACAACTCTTCCAAAAGGTGGTAGATGTTGCCAAAGAGCGCAAAGTACGTCGCATGGATTGGCAAGTGCTAGACTGGAATACACCCGCAATTAAATTCTACGAAAAAATTGGCGCAACTATCGATAAAGAATGGTACAACGGACGCCTATTTTTTAACCAATAAATAACACACTTTAATTTTCCTTAATCCTATCTTGTAGAACGAACAAGACGCCGTTCTAATCGTTTTAAAGAATATGGGAAAAAAGATAGTTATTGCTGGTGGGAGTGGTTTGGTAGGTCAAGCTCTTCAAGATTATTTAAGAAAAGAAGGGCATCAAGTTTATGTCCTTTCGCGTAAGGAGAAATCAGACCCCAATTACTATTATTGGAACCCATCCCTGAAAAAAATAGACGCTAATGCTATTGAAGGTACGCAGGTACTAATTAACCTATCGGGTCAAGGTATTGCCGATAGCCGATGGACAGAAGCGCGTAAAAAAGAATTGTTATCATCTCGGGTTGTACCTACACAATTTCTCTTTAGTGTTTTTCAGCACAGTAATACCTTAGAACAGTACATCTCTGCATCTGGAATTAATTGTTACCCCTTAAATAATTACGATAAGGTATATAAAGAAGAAGATGCTTACGGCGATGATTTCCTGTCTCACATTGTAAAAGAATGGGAGAAAAGCGCAGATTTGTTTCAATCGATTTGTAAAGTAGCTAAACTCAGGACTTCTGTTGTTTTAACACCAACTGGAGGAGCGCTAGCAACAATTGCAAAACCAATTAAACTGTATGTGGGTTCACCCTTGGGAAGTGGAAAACAATGGATGCCTTGGATTACGATCACCGATTTAACACGTATGTTTGGTCATGTCATCCAGCAAGAGTTGTCGGGTACCTATAATGCCATAGCCAATGCAAATACCAATAAAGATTTTACCGAGAAATTGGCAAAAGTCCTACATAAACCCTTGGTTCTACCCAACGTTCCAGGATTCGTATTGAAGCTTGTCCTAGGAGAAATGTCTACAATGGTGTTAGAAGGAATTCAGGCTTCAAATGAAAAGGTCAAGGCTAAAGGTTTTACCTTTAAATACAAAGAATTACCGCAAGCCCTTGAGCACGTTTTAAAAGGTGCTTAGGCCGCTCCCTCCTCCATGAAATTGAGGAGGTGGGGCTATCCATTATAGTCCCAAAAAGTGCACTTAAGTCGCATTGCACTTCAAGTCTACTTCCTTTGGTCGTAGTCTTTTAGCACATGCTTACTAAAGTACACTTCTCGGGCGCTGCCATTGCTATCCCTAGCGGTTTTACAAAGCGAGTTTAATTCCGAATTGTAAGGAAGTTCTTTGTGGTGTACCAGGGAATCCTCCTAAACTCATGTTTACCTCGAGTTTCTCGGTGAATTTATAGCCTGCACCCATGTAAAAACCTCTGCGTGCGTCGTATCCTGCGGTTAGTGAGTATTTGTTGTTAAACAAGAGATTTGCTTCCAAAGAGCTCGAATAATTCGATAACACTAAGTTCGTAGTAAGTTTGAATTGGTCTCTGTCAATGATGGTTTGTTGATACAAGAGGTTGATGAGCTGATGTCGGTCCGTACCGTATTCTTCAAACCTCAAACCATATTCAGCACCTACTTTAAAACGCTTGCCTGCATAGAGAGCGCCAAAACGCGTGGTATGTAAGCTTCTCGTAGAGGAATTATAGTTGTTTAGGTTCGAAATGTATGAATAAGAGGTGCTGGCTTTGCCATAACCCACACCGAAATTTAAACTGTGACCGTTATTGAGTTTGGCCTGGTAGCTTAAACCAATTTCCTTACGATGATGGGCATAAAAGAAGTTCTCAGAATTTTCAAATTGACCAGAAAGACTAAAATTACTTTTTCCCAAACGGGTTTCAAAGAGTAGGGAACTGTTGCTACCGTATTTTGAATTGAGAACAGCACTGTAGTTAATTTGACCACCATCTAAACCGGCGTGTGCTACATTAAATGAACTTAGCCTGTTGTGTGCCATGGAATTGTTCATGTTCTGGGCATGTGCACCAAACCCGAAAAATAAAAAGGCTACTAGGAATTTTAAAGATTGCATAATTTATGTTTTCCATAAGACCCTTATGCTACCCTTTAGTTACTGCGGTTTTTGTGAAGAAAAGTTAAAGTGTATTTTGGAGCTGTTTAAAGCTTTGTAAAGGATGTGCTGACTGCCAAATACAACCCAAAACAGCAAAATGATGAAAGCCAAACTCTTTTGCATTGCTCAGGTTTTCAGGATGAATTCCTCCCAAAGCGATTATTCTCTGACGCAAATTCGTGTCTAAATGTTGGATAGATAAGTTCTCTTTACGCTTGTATCCGTCTTTAGAAATTGATGGAAAAACCGGACTTAAATACACCTCCTCAAAACTTTTTAGCTTTTCCAAAGCTTCTTCAACGCTGTGTGCTCCCGTTGTTTTGGCTTTAAAATGTTCATTGGGTAGATCTTGATTTCTAAGGTGCAAATGAATTGTTGGAAATTCCTCTTTTAAGTCGTGATATTGATGGATATAAACCCTGTGAAGGTGTTCTGTAGGGATTGCGTTCAAATAGGCTTTATAGTCGTTCTTTGTAGCCCCTGGTTTACGCAGGTGCAAACGTTCCAACCCTGCCTCAAATAGAGCACATACAATCTCCATTTCTTGGGGATGATCTTGTTCTGGAGTGAAGAGGACGAGCATAGTATAAAAATAGAAAGTAAATCAAAAAACGCCGCATAAAGCTATGCGGCGTTTGATATTTTCTTAAAGTATTAGCTTACACTAATTTTTCTGGTTCTAAGTACAAGTCACCACCTTTTTCGTGGAATTGTTTTGACTTTTCTTCCATACCTTTCTGTAAAGCTTCATCTTCTGAAATTCCGTTTTCCTTTGCGTAATCTCTTACATCTTGAGAAATCTTCATAGAACAGAAGTTGGGTCCACACATAGAGCAGAAGTGCGCCACCTTAGCATTGTCAGAAGGCAATGTTTCATCGTGGTATTCTCTTGCTGTGTCTGGATCTAAAGATAAGTTGAACTGATCTTCCCATCTAAATTCGAAACGCGCTTTAGAAAGTGCATTATCTCTGTGCTGTGCTCCTGGGTGACCTTTCGCTAAATCTGCAGCGTGTGCCGCTAATTTGTAAGTAATCACACCGTCTTTCACATCTTTCTTGTTCGGTAAACCTAAGTGCTCTTTTGGCGTTACGTAACACAACATCGCACATCCAAACCAACCAATCATTGCTGCACCAATACCTGAAGTAATGTGGTCGTAACCTGGAGCAATGTCAGTAGTTAGTGGCCCTAATGTGTAGAAAGGAGCTTCATGACACTCTTTCAATTGCTTGTCCATGTTTTCTTTAATCATGTGCATTGGCACGTGACCAGGACCTTCAATCATAGTCTGAACGTCGTGTTTCCAAGCAATTTTTGTCAATTCACCCAATGTTTCTAACTCACCAAACTGAGCAGCATCATTTGCATCAGCTATAGAACCTGGACGTAATCCATCTCCTAAAGAGAAAGCAACGTCATAGGCCTTCATAATTTCACAAATCTCTTCGAAGTGTGTGTACAAGAAGTTTTCTTTGTGGTGAGCTAAACACCATTTCGCCATGATAGAACCACCTCTAGAAACGATACCTGTAACACGGTTTGCCGTCATAGGAACGTAACGTAAAAGTACACCTGCGTGAATCGTAAAGTAATCTACCCCTTGTTCCGCTTGTTCAATCAAAGTGTCTCTAAAGATCTCCCACGTTAAATCTTCTGCTTTACCATTTACTTTTTCCAAAGCTTGGTAAATTGGAACGGTTCCGATTGGAACTGGAGAGTTTCTTAAAATCCATTCTCTTGTTTCGTGGATGTTCTTTCCTGTAGAAAGGTCCATGATGTTATCAGCACCCCATCTACATGCCCAAACTGCTTTTTCTACTTCTTCTTCAATGGTAGAAGAAACTGCAGAGTTACCAATGTTGGCATTGATTTTCACCAAGAAGTTTCTACCAATGATCATTGGCTCACTCTCAGGGTGGTTAATGTTGTTTGGAATAATAGCTCTACCTGCAGCGATCTCATCACGTACAAATTCTGGAGTAATTTTTCCTTGTGGAGTATTCGCTCCGAAACTATTTCCTGGGTGTTGTTTTGCTATTTCTGTTGCTTCATCAATACGTTGGTTCTCACGAATGGCAATGTATTCCATTTCTGGTGTGATGATACCTTGTTTGGCATAGTGCAACTGTGTAACATTTTTACCTGCTTTTGCACGTAACGGTTTTTTCAAATGCTCAAAACGCAAGTGGTCTAATGAAGGGTCGTTCAAACGCTCTTTTCCGTAGTCAGAAGAAATTTCTGATAACTCTTCAACGTCACCTCTCTTTAAAATCCATTCTTGGCGTAAACGCGGTAAACCTTTTTTAATATCGATTTCTACATTAGGATCAGTGTAAGGTCCTGATGTATCGTAAACTGTAACTGCTTCGTTACTTTCTTTCTTAAATTCTCCGTCAGCAAACATAGGTTTAGAGTCTGTTAACTCTATCTCACGCATCGCAACTTTGATGTCGTGAATTTCACCTTTTACGTATATCTTTTTTGATGCTGGGAAAGGATCTCTAGAAATCTTTTCATCAGTAGTAGGTACTGCTTCTCTCTTCATATTTCCTATGCTTTATTGTTTATTTTATGCTAACCACCCGCCGTCGCAGTGATTACCATAATACTATCTTGTTCATTAATATTTTGGGTCGCCCAATTTGATTTAGCAACAATAGAACTGTTTAATGCCACGGCAATTCCCGTTTTATTATCCATGTTTCTTTCGGCTAAAAAATCTTGAATGTTTTGAGCCTTTGTTTCTATTTCAGCATTGTTGAATTTTACCTTCATGGCGTAAACTTCTACGTTTAAAATAAAGTTTGCTTAAGATAAGCAAAACAAATTAAAATCAGCTTGTACAGAAAAAGAGGGGATGCCCAAAAGAGGAGATGTCCATGCTTTTCCTTTCGTCGGTATTAACCGCATCAAGTTCTGAGGGTTTGTCTCAATCCTTAATAAATAAGGATACCCCTAAAGCTGAGGTACAAAGATAAGTTTTTTTAGAAGATGACAAGCTTGTGACTCACAAACGAGAAGAAATTATTTACGTTTGGCAATTCTAATTTGTTGCCCAAACCCCAAATAGGTATCCTCCCATTTAATAACGTAATTAAAATTAGGGTTTCCTGTGTAAACATGAAATGAATTACCGTCGAATTCTATATACTTTCCATAGGAAGAAGAAACACCACTAATAGTTTCTTCTAGGGTGTAACTACTAAACAGTATAACATCGTCGTAAACTTCATACTTGGGTCTGCCATCACCAGGATAAGTTAGTGAGTTGAAACCTATTTTGTTCGAATTATTTCCAATTGGAATTAATTGATTGTTTTCATAATCGATTTCTGCCAAACGAAAAGCCCCATCGTTAAATGAACCCGAAGCTAGAATTTTATCCTTGTATTTAATAAATTGATAAAATTTATTTGTTCCATTAAAGTTTAAGGTATTCCAGGAGTGGTTAGCCTGGTTGCTAAAATCAACTTGCATTAACTCATAATTAATATCTATAACGAAAAAATTAGCGTTATGCTCTGTGACTTTTCTAATTTGAGAACCCGGTTGTGAATTTGGAAATTCACCGTTGGGAGTTATATTGGGATTAAGATAATCAACCAAGATTTGGCCAGAACTATTGGTAGCGAGAATAACTACTTCACCATTCATTTCTGTGAGCTCTTTAATATTTCTGTTGTGTGGTAAACTTGCTCCGGTTATTGTTTTGTTGATAGGGTTGTAAATGAGTAAATTTTTATAGTTGTTACCATTTTGAATGTCTTTGAACTCAAAATTTCCGTAAACGTAATAAAGACCATCGTGTTTTAGAACCCCAGCGGCGTATTGCCAATAGGACAATTGAATGTCTGAGTTGATTTTAGCTGGATTAAATTCCTTATCAACAAAGTATAGGTTGGCTTGTTGGTTAAAGTTATCTTCGTACACATACATGAGTATGTTTTCTAATACAATGGGAGCATGAATTTTGTGATGAGTATTGGGAAGACTGTCGGGAAGATATATAATCTCCCAATCTTTAGCATAAGGACTTATTACTTCCTTTGTAATCGTCGATTCAACGTCTATTTCTTTCGTGCAGGCACTACTGAGTAAAATAAGTGTTAAAACAGAAAGGACTTTACTTAAAGCGGATGTTGAATAAACCAAAGGAGAAATAAATTTCATAATTCAGATTGTTTTTTAAAAAATAGTGTGAGGCGTAATTAAAAGCTAAGGGATTCATCTTTCGAATACTGTAGTCACCGGAATTCTGTGGTATCAACCACCTTTCAGCTTCTTCCTGTAAATTGTTTTTGTCGGCGAGAAAATTAATTCTCGCACCAACTTCCATAAAGTGTTTTTCTTTTACAATATAACGTTTGCCCAAACCGAGTTTAAATACAATTGAACCCTGTCTAAAGCTACCTGTTTCGTTATAAATAATTCGTCTGTTCTCGTCTTTAAAATCTATTGTTCTATTAATTTTTGAGTGAACTAAACTGTACTGTAATCCAAGGGTTAGCGCTGTGTTAAAAGGTATACGTTTGAACCCAAATCTGAAACCTAAACCGAAATGAAAGAAGTTTGGATTGAGTTGGATGATATCAGGTCCTTGATAATAATAACCATCTATTTGTGTTAAAGCAGACTGGGTAATACTATTTGATGGGAGTTTTTGATACCCTAAGGAAAAATTTAGCCCCAATCGTTTATTGGTGTGCCTATGATAATTTAATCGTATTCCAGGTAGTGTAATAGAACTATCTTGAATACACGATATATCGTTAAGAATTATTGGTGATTTTGTATTTGCAATTAAGAGCTTTTTCCAAAAAATAGAGTATATCTGACTTTGATTTATTTTAGAAAGAAAAGGTAAATTAAAATTTTGGTTGAGTTCTATACTCCAAAAATTTATATGTACTGATTTTTTAACTTCTTGCCCATAGCTTATAGGAATCACTATGGATAGTAAAATAAATAGCTTGATTTTTAATATCATGTTTCTTTCTTTTGTTACAACCATATACCTCATACATTTCAATGGTTTTGAACTTCAGATTATAAAGGAGTGAAGTGTTCAAAAACTTGTTGGTTTCATCATTTTTAATGTGTCTAGCTATAAATTGGGGATATTAACTTTACCCGTTCAGCATTGAGAGATATTTTATGTGAAATTTGAGTGGTATAAATTATTTATCCAATTGAAAACTTAAAAGACTTCCCCCACCCGTTGCCAATAAATAATATTTTTCATTGAAATATTCTAGATCTCTAATTGCATCAGTAGTCCTTAACAAGATCTTGAATTCATCTTCTTCTAAATGCATTAATAAATCTCTGAAATAATAACTTTCACTTGTAGCATTCGCTTCATCCATAACTGTATTGGTAACAAAAGATCCGTAGATAAATAATTCCCCGTTGATAACTTCAAACCTTGGAGATATATTATGGTTGTTAAAGGATGAAGAAGCTAAATTAACATTCGCGAAATATTCTAGGTTTTGTATGTATGGAATTTTACCGGATAAATAAGGACTAAAGCTATTAGCACTTGTATTCAAACGAACGATGTGATTAATTTCTCCATTAATATCAAGTTCTCCTAAGGCAATGATTTCTCCTTGGTACTCTACGACATCTACGAATAAATCATCCATGCCCTGATTCATGGCTGTCCAACTGCCTGCACCATTGGTTTTGTAATACAATTGCCCTTCACGGTCGATTACAAATAAGGTGTTATTGAAATTTCTAATCTTATTGACATTGGTAGTAATCCCGTTAAAAGGATTGTTGCTACCTCCATTGATTACATTCTCATAGGAAAATTGTTGTGAACCTTCTACACCGATGGCATATACATTATTCTCTGAAGTCACGAAATTCCTTAAGTATTTATTGTTTGAAACAATGAATTTATAATTGGCTTTAACCAAGTTTTCGGCGGGAATATACTGGGCGTAAAGTTTGCTATCATTGAATGTCTCCTCATGTTCATATTCTAGACCACCAATTAGATGGAAAATACCATTTTGATAAAGAGCATCCGTGAAAACAGAACCGTTATATTGGGAAATCCTATATTCTTGTGCTACAGATTGAATTTCATTCGCTGTATTTATAGTTGAAACGCTGTGGTAAGTTACATTAACGTCATATTCTGAATCACCTTTGAAGAATTGATATTGATGTGCCAACACGAGTTGATTACCGTCTGTAGCCAGTGCTGCAATGGGTGAAGTATTAAAGATATAGTCTGCGTGTTCAATCGTATAATCAATTTGCCTGTAATATTCTGGGTAGGTTTTTGGGGTGATAATTTCCTCTCTACATCCAAATAGAACAAGCGAGAAAAAAATTAGGAAAGGAACTTTATGCATTATAAATTATTTTTTTGAAGTCCTAGTTTTAGGTAGAAATGTAAGATGTCGTATCGTAAGAAGTCTTGATTGAATTTGTTTAAATTACTTTTCGTACTTAAAATCCCCTCATTAATGTATGTTCCTTCTTCAAATTGAAACTGGCTGCCTCCAAAAGCGAAAAACTCAAAGTTGAGTTTAAAACCATAATCCAAAATTAACTTGTCACTTATCGCACGAATAAAGCCCCATCCGATTTCTGCACCTAAAATTTGTGAGTGAGTAGAAACAGGATCATAGGTTTTGACGTAATCATTGAAGGAAACACTAGGAGTAAGTAAGAGTTCTCTATAAATTTTTGATTGAATGTAATTGTAGCTTAAATTGAATAAAAAGTAATGGCCTAGACCTGTTTTGCGTTTAAAGCGTTTGATTCCGAAATCTAGTTTTACCAAATCATTTTTCACCCGAGTAGATTCTATGTATTGATGGTAGATATAGGTGGCGACTCTGTTGGAAGATTCAAGTTCTGTATGTTTTAAACCTGAATAATTTAACCCAATATTTAGACCTAATTTCTTTGTGATTCCACGGATATAGTTTATTGAATATACAGGAGTATTAAGAGCCTTTATTGACTGGTAATAAAGACCCGTCATTTGTTCAGGCATGTTGGTGAAATAAGGAGAGAAACCTTTGAAGGCAATGGGGTTATAATTAATGCCAATTGTAAAGGTATTCGTTTTCAATTGCTGTGCATTACTTAGAAAAATGCATAGTGAAAAAGAGCAGAATAGAAAAAATCTCATAAAGTTTTTTTGGGTGTATATGTAATCAAAAATCTGGGTTAAGGAGTTTATCCAAAAATCTTGAAAATTTCTTTATTTAATACCTACACTGGCAAAGCCTATATTGAAGTAAAATGCAATTCTTCCACATCTATCAATTAAATAATTGGCTGTTGTAGATTTAAAATGATCTTTGAATACAGTTCTATCACCTTCCTGTTTATAAAATTCAGAGCCTTCATTTTCTTCCATTGCATTCTCAGAAAAGAGATTTACGGAAGTAGGGTAGTATTGGTAAGAAATTCCCCAATCAATAAAAAAGTTGTTTCCTATAAGTTTGGTTTTCCCCCAGGTTAACTTTACACCAAAATTAGTCGCATTGCCACTTAAATCTAGATTTTTGAGTGATGAGTTCTCCGAATCTGTTAATACAATGTTGGTTGAACTATACAATAGATTTAAACCAATATACCCCCCAAGAGGTGCGTATTTTTTATGCCTGCGAATACCTAAGTCCAATACGCGTTGATGAGAAGAAAAATAACTACTAGTGTAACCATTTTCAAAATTGGCAATAGTATAGACGTCATATAACTTTTGATTACTAATCTGCGCGAATAACTGCATTCTTTCTCCCAGTTTATATGTTGCTCCGAAGCGTAAAGAAGGAAGGGTTATTGAAGTCTCAGCATTAAGGTTATATTGACTATCGTAATAGTTTGGGTCTCTAAATCCTTTTTGTTCTACCCCTCCAAAAATGCTGAAAGATTGGAAGTTTTGGGCCGTAGAAGTCTGTAGTACGAATAAAGTTATAAGTGCAATTATGATTCTCATGTAGTTAAATTAGTATCAGGTAAAAAAATCCTTGAAGCTCTAAATATATATTTTCTTGAGGAAATAGAGAAGGAAAGTCTCTAATAATCTTGAAGTTGAAAAAAAATCAGGTTTCAGCTCCCTTATCCTTGTGAAATTTATATATTCGCTTTTCATCCAAATAACAAATGAAAAACTTATTAACCTCTTTATCTACGCTGTGTCTACTTTTTCAAGTATTTGCGCAGGACGTTGATTTCAATAATTACAAACCACTAAAAGCAACCGGTGAACTACCTAAAACTTTTGGTTTAACCTATGCCGATAGAGTCGCAGAAGCGAGTTTCCAAAACCTTGATTTAAGTGGTGAGGAACGTCAGTATTTTATTGAAAGAAAATCTTATTCTATCGATCACTTATTGCACTCTGGATTAGTGGTGTATGGTGATCCTTTAACAGAACACATTAAAGAAGTAGCCTCTAAAATATTGTTTAACGATACGGCTCTTTTTAATGATTTGAGCTTTTATACTTTCCGTACGAATGAAGCCAATGCCTTTGTTACTTCAGATGGAGAAGTATTTGTTACCATAGGACTAATTTCTCAACTTACCTCTGATTACGAGTTGGCTTTTGTATTGGCCCATGAAATTAGTCACTACGTAGAAAACCATAATGTTGAAGGTTTTAGAAAGGAAATTGAAATAGAAGAATCTATCAACGGAAATAATTTCGACAGACAGATTAGAGCCTTAAAAGCATACTCAAAGCAACACGAAATTGAAGCAGATGAGTTAGGTTTAAAACGTTACTTAGAAGCTGGTTTTCCACTGGAAGAATTGGTGAATGTTTTCGATATCTTGGCTTATTCTTATTTACCGATTGATGAAGTAGCTTTTGAAAAGGAATATATATCTGGAGAAAATGCTTTTATAGATGAAAGTTTGATGCCTACAGATATCAATGAAATTGAATTTGACGAAGATTACGACGATACTTACCACTCTCACCCTAACATCAGTAAGCGTAAAGATAACTTTGATGAAGAGTTATTGGAAAAGTACATGGACTTTGAGCCAGAGCAAAAAAGAACGTTCAATGCAGAAGATTTCGTAGACATTCGTAGAATGGCACGTTATGAAAGAGTGAACAACTGGTTATACCATTCAGATTTTTCAAATGCAATTTACGAGATTTATATCCTAGAAAATAAGTACGGAAGCAGTTACACGTTCGATTGGATGAAGGCACTTTGTTGGACAAACATTGCTGTTCATGCAAGTCAGGGAAGTAAGAGAGATTTGTATGCTGACTTAGACGAGATTCAAGGTGAAAGCTACACGGTTCATTACCTAATGAAGGAAATGTCAAAAGACCAGTTAGTGGTAATGGCAATGAGAAACTTGATTGATATCCGCAACAAGTATCCTGAAGACAAGGGAATAGAACAAGTTTATAAGAATACTGTAAAGCAGTTGGCTAGACGTTTTAAATCTTTGGATGAGTTTTACTACGATAAAATCAGCGTAAACGATTCAACGGGAGAAGTAGCGGAATCGCCAGAAGTTGATGCTTACATGGATGAAGACTCTGAAGAATTTAAAGCCTTGAACAAATACGAGAAAATCAAGCAAAAGAAAATTAATGCGAAATACGCCAAAGGTGTTGATGAATCTGGAGAAGCGAGTTTAGACTCTACAGACTTCCATTTATTTGCTTTGAAAGATGTTGCCAATGATGATGAGTTCTTGAGACTATTTAATGAGTTGCAGGATCTAGTAGATGAGGATGAATTTGATGAAGATGACGAAGAGAAGGCTGCCGTTGAAAAATTGGTCTTTGTGGAGCCTTTAGCATCTGTTGTTAAAAGAAGAAGATTCTCTTACGAAAGAAACGAAGATGTGAGAAGAAACTTAGGTGATGCGGTTGTTGGATCTGCTCAGTCTTTAGGTTATCAAACGGAATTGTTATCGAAATATAACATGCAAACACTTGGTACGGTAGGTTATAACTCTAAGGCCATGTTCTTGCGTTATTTCTACATGTACTCTGACGCTTCAATAAGTGATTTAATAAGTCCTGATTTCTTGGAGTTAGAAGAATACAAAAGCACATCAGCAAATACAAACATTGTTTTTGCTTACGTAGATTACAACAATAAAAGAAAGTATGATTTAATGATATTTGCCTTTGCCTTTGATTTGGCAACCAATACATTAAAAGAGATTGAGGTAGATACATACAAGCAATACCCACACGTTCCTGTATTGAAGTTGGCATATTACTATGTCTTTGAGAACTTCGGGAAAACAGAAGAGGATGAAGAATAAGCTTGAATGAAGAAATTAAAAAAGGAGAATCCGTTGTGATTCTCCTTTTTTTATGCTGTATAACTCTTAAGGATTATATTTCCAGAGTCCAGAATTGTAACGATTAATAATATAAATTTCATCGTTAAAAACTGCTATATCTTTGACTTTAATATCTGAATCAATCATTATTAATTCGTTGTCTATAACTTCTAGTAAATAGTCATCGTATTTATATTGTCCATTTACTTTAAAAGGGAAGTAACCCCAAATGAATAATCTGCCGTTGCTTACTTTTACGTTGGTATAGTCGTCAGAACCCGTAATGAATTGACTCAAATCACTGTTATTGGTAATCAGCGAAGTTGTTTGAGTTGAAGAAATAATTTCAATAATATGGAGGTTATCGGTGGTATTGGCAAGGGCGCATAACTTTCCTTCATATTCAAATACATTAAAAAATTCGTTGTTCACGTTGGTGTAGTTATTCCAAGTGCTATTAGTCGTGTTGTACTGCAATAATTGATAGTCGTTGGTAAGGGCAAATACCATATCGTTAACGACAAAATAATCCCTAAAACTAGCATTGTCATATAGCGGTAGTTGGGAAAGTCCCGAACAGGTAATACATGCTATCGTTTTGGTTTGGTCTTGTTTTGCTTTAAAAATTGCATACAAGTCTTCTTGGTATTGAAGAATTTTAAGAACCCCTGCAAAGTCATCATTAGAACTGATTAATCCGAGTTCTTTTGTGCACGTGTTGGTAACAGGGTCATAGTAGAAGGCATATTTTTTTTCAGAAAGGTCCGAATTTGCTGTTTCGTAGTTTAAGAATCCATACACCATGATTTTATCTCCAAAAGGAAAGAATCCATTGACCATTTCGTCTAATGAAAAAACGCTGTAGTCGGTAGAATATAGTTCCTGTATTCCGAGTGTTGAATCTTGACTAAAAGGTGTATTAATCACACGAAAGCCGTCGAACATAGACTTACTGCCAACACTACCATAACTTCCTAAATAGAGTTGACTTCCATAAGCTCCTAAACTCGAAGCATAAGTGCGATTTATATTTTCCTGAACAGGAGAGGTCAGAACTACGTGTTCCCAGGTCGTAGGTATTAATTCAATTGTACTTTGAGAGGGAGTTAAAGTATTGTCTTTCCTACAAGCAGAAAAGAAAAGCGAAAGTACAAGAATGTTGAAAAAACACTTATTCATACCTAAATTTTTGGAATCCAATTTTTATGTACAGTTTTAGAAATTCTGTAGAAAGTAATTTTTTGTTGAGGTACTCTACATTATTCGCAGAATATCCAGGTATAAAACCTTCAGCATTAACGGTATTCTTTATCCAATCGCTGTTGTAGGTGTTTTTTGAAAATAAAAACCAAAAAGGGGAAATGTGAAACCCATAATCTAAAAGGAAATGATCACTAATCATTCGCGTAGTACCCATTCCAAAATCAATTCCGTAAAGTATGCTTTCATGATGTTCAGGGTTGAATACTTCAGTATGTTGTATAAACTGACTTCCAAAGGTAGATTTTCTATATATGGAATTAGTTATAAAAGCAGTATTAAAATTCGCGTGAATATAGGTGCCCAAAGGAGCCTTTTGAAGGAAGTATTTGCATCCGATTTGAAGTTGTAAAAGATTGCTGCGTAAGAAGTTGCTGTCTGAAAATGTGTAATTGAGTCCATCAATAGGTTTCTCTTGGATATAAGTGTATGCTGTGTTTCCTAAGGCTCTCCCAAGTAAAGTGACTTGAAGTTGTAATTGACGACTGAGGTTTTTCGAAAGATGAATACTAAGCCCTAAGGGAACGTTTTCCGGGGCTTTGTAAAATCTTGTTTTAAAGTCATCATCATTATCAAAATCATGAATAACGCTTAAGGGTTTTTCTATACCTACACTTAGGTTGAAACTTTTAATATGATGTGTTGATTGCCCCCAACACACCCCTGAACTAAAAAGTAAAACAACAAAGCTTAACTGTAATTTTAAAAGGAAAGATGTGTTTCTTAAAATTGACATTTTAGAAGGTTAGTTTGGCTAAAAATTTACCATTAAAAACAGCACCATAAAGTTCTCCGTTTATTGAAGCAATATCAACAATGTTCATCTCGGTATCTATGATTTCTAAATTTCCGTCTTTGTATCGTGTTGTTGCGTATTTGAAGTCATAATTTCCTGAACTATTCTTTATGTACATCTTCCCCATTATATAAATGTCATTGTTAACCACTCTTACTTTCGGAACATTTTCGAAGTATTTGTCATGATCAAAGGAAGAGTTGAAGTTCTTAGATAGATAAGCCATAATATCAGAGTTCGGAGCCAATGGCTCTAGCTGATTGTTGTTGACATAAGCTAAACTGTAACTTCCATTGTCAAAAGATCCGATGGCGCAAAGATTATTGTTGTATTCAAACATGCGTACAACGGTGTCGGTTTGTGCCATGTTAATGCCAGAAAAGGATGTGCTGTTTGCTACATCGGAATAGTAAACTTTACCTTGATACGTTTGAAGGTAGAACATGTCGTTGACTGCTGTAACGTCGTGTAAATTAATGTTCAGAATATTCGGATAAGGACCTGAGCTGTTAGAACAACTCAAGCAATTTAAGTCATTGGCATAGGCTTCTGTAAATGCCACAACCTCTCCTTGATATTTCATCATAGATTTTACGGCATCCGCGTTAGTTGATAATAGGTTGGTCCCCTTGTTTAAAGTATTGTTGGCAGTATTATACTTAAGATAAAGGTAATCGTCATCATCATACTTCATATCTCCACCAAAATACACGATACCATCCTTTTCTTGGGCATCCGAAATGAAGTCGGAATTAAAATCGGTGTTATCTGCATTGTAAAGAGGACCTATATTGTTTTCGGGGATTATTAAAGTGTTGTTATCTGTTAAAACGATAATCTCAGGTCCACTGCTGTATTTGTTATTTTTGGTGATGTAGAGATTATTGTCGAAAGCAAACAAATGCCTTATAAATTCTTTATTGTAAAAAAAGTCTTTATGGATAATTTCAAAAGTTTTAGCCCCCGTATAATTGTTAGGGTGTTCTCCTAGGGTACTGTCAATTTTCTTTCTACATCCAACCAAAGAAAGACAAGCTAAGAATATGATTTTTGTTAAGTTTTTCATTAGATGTTGAATTTAAAGATGCCAAGTTTGAGGTAAAACTGAAGGTATTCTGCGTTGATAGTTTTGAATTGATGGTAATACATGTTACTAGTAGGGAAATAATCTTTTATTTGATTGTTGTAAAACACTTTACTGTTCCAATTTTTGTCATAGGTTTTATCAGATAAACTAAGGATAGGTTTGCTGTAACGTATTCCGAAATCGGCATAAAAGCGATCTCCAATCACTCTTCTTTTTCCCCATTCTAAGGATAGTCCAAATGCAGAACTTGACACTTTGACGGGGGCATAGTTATAACCTTCGTAATGAAAGGAAGATTCAGAAATGGTTGTTCTGTAAACATCAGAATTTACAGCGTAATAATTTGCATTTATTTTAAAATATCCTCCGATTGGAGTTTTATTAAAGTAGATTTTTAATCCCACACCGGTTCTTATAAACGCCGAATACAAACTGAATTCATCACTTTTTTTTTCATAGACCTCTGAGTCGTATAGGTACTTCTGGGTTTCGATATAACGATCAGTATACGTGGGTAGGTGATGATAAGCAAAATCTAAAGATAGTGCTAGTTTTTTAGAAATGCTGTACTCAACACTTGCTAAAATACCAAGCGGTAGAAAGAATTCGTCCTGTTGATAAGGTCTAATTTCTCCAGCCGGTGTGTTTGTCGAAAAAATATTGGATCCTTTATTTCTTTTCCTAAATCCAGATTCAAGACCTAAATCAAAAGACCATGCTGATAGGTTAGTACTTTTCGTAGTTTGAGCGAAGGTTAAATGCATGCTGAAACAACAGATGAGTAATAGAAGAATTTTGATGTTTTTCATTTTGAGTGTATTCAAACCATTTTCCTTGGTTTTACTTAATACTGGAAACATAAAGTGGTAATTACAATTAGCAGCCTCGAAATTAAGGATTTTTAATACATCCGTAAAGAAGGAGTAGGAATTAATAGGGGCAAATCAATAATAAATTGTTAATTACCAATGTACTTCCAAAGATTATCCACGCTGTGGCTGTTAATAATTAGAATGTCTCCATTTACAGAAATCACATCTTTTATAGGAATTGCAAGGTTGTTTTCGATTACCACTAGCTTGTTTCCAACGTACTCTAGAAGATAATTATCATAATTGGTAGTTCCTCCTACCTTAAAAGAAAAGTCGCCAAAAATGAATAAACGTCCTTCACTTACTTTTACTTTTATTTTGTAATCATTCATGGGGATGCTGTAGAAGTGGTCATCATTTATTGCGATTGGGGCAATTGTTCCTGAATCCGTAATTTCAATAAGGTGATTGCTATAGTTCGCCCAGTTTCCCAATGCACAGGTCATATTGTTGTACTTAAATACATACAAGGTTTGATAATTATTTAAATTTGGAGTGTACAATTGCCATAATGAAGTTGCCTCTTCAAAAACTACCAATTTATGGTTTCCTCCTATCGCATACAGTTGATCATCAACAGCGAAAACATCTGAAAAATTCTCTGAAGATATATCAGGTAAGCTTGTAGATCCATCACAACTTATGCATATCAGTTTTTTTTGATATTGCTCATTTTCGGTAAAGGCAATCAATTCCCCTTTGTAGGTCATTAGTTTGTGAACCTTTCTGGTATCAATGTTATTAAAAAAATGGTTTTCTTCTACTTTGTTTTCTTCTATGTTATAAGTGAAAAGCATGGACGCTTCGGTATTATTTGAAGTGGTGTAGTGCAAATCTCCCCAAACATAAATTTTGTTTTGGAAGTAATGCATTCCACGTATTAAACTTTTGTAGGTAAGGTCATTAATGAATAATTTGTCAAAATCAGCATCAATCGTATCTGGTAGATAAGCGTTATTTAACACTTTAAAGGCTTCGTCCAAGTTTGTAATATCATCATTTGTTCCAGAGAGGTACACTTGTCCATCATGTGAAAGTAAATAGTCATAACTGGGATGGTCATCGTAAGTTTGACCAACATTTTGAACGGGGAGGTGTTGCCAGTTTCCTTGGAGTTTTAAAAAGCTGTTATTGGTGAGCTGGTTGTCCTCTTTGTTACAGCTTAATAGAAAGAGACACATACTCATTAATAAAAGGATAAATCTGATCATATATTTAAGTTTTGTAATCCAATTTTTACATAAACTTTGAACCATTCTTTCGCAAATGATAGTTTATTTAGGTGCCTTAGATTTTCTTCTGAATATCCAGGTGAAATTTGATTGAAATTTATAAAGTCGAGTAAGTATTCGGTTTTGAAGGCTGTTGTTGGTAATGGGAAATAGAATGCATGTATTGTCAATCCGTAATCGACAAAAAAACGATTGGAAATCACTTTACTTTTACCTATTCCAAAAGAAAGGTTTAGCATCTTATTCTTAAGGTGATCGCTGCCAAAAGTACTTTTGGATGAACTGTAAAAAGAGGTGATGGAGGTCGACCGACTTATGCGATTGTTAAGTAATGAATAAGCGACACCGAAGTGGAAATAAAAACCAAGTGAAGCTTTTCTTGAATATTTCTTTAAACTTAAATCTAAACGATAAAAATTTCCAGTAATAAAATGTGCGTCTTTGTAAGTATATTTTACACCATCTAATGTCTGAATGAATTCGGTAGAAAAGTTACTGTTATTTATTTTTCCTGTAGATGCATTTACCTCAACGGCTATGGATTTGGAAATATTTCTGCTTAATCCTAGTCCGTAAACAAGCTTGATTGAATTCCCACTTTTCTCCATGTTTATGGAGGGGGCAGAATCGATTTTACCATTAGGGAATAGGGTGTTTTCTATCGTCAAATGAATCGTTGATTGTTTTAATTTTTTTTGTCCATAACTTTCAGAGCAAAATAAAAGCAAGAGTGCAAATAGGAAATATTTCATAGCATGGGTTGATTCATTAATGGATTCGAAATTAATTAAATTAAATGGGAATTCGTAGATCTTCTCTTTTTACGTTATTGAAGATCCCTTAAAAAAGTGAAAGCTACCAAAGAAAAAATTGTTTTGTTTAAAGAAGTATTTGACGTTAACTTGCTATCATCAATTTAAATACCATGAAAACCACACTATTACTATTCGTTTCAGTTCTGTTTCAGTCATTACTTTTTGCTCAAAATATTGGACCTAAGTTAATTTGGGGAGAAAACAACAACACTTTCGGAGAGTATGCCAAGGCCTATGCTTTTGGTACTGATGTAGTTTTGATTTCTAAAAATTTGTCAACCACAGAGGGTCGGTATATTGTAATGGACGAGAATCTCGATACGCTTGCAAGCAAGGCATATACCTACAGTGAACCTATTTTTTTTACTGAAGGAAAAGCAATCAATGATAGCGTTTTTGCAATTTCGGGAACCACGACAGCCTCAGCCAACCAACATGCTGCATTTGTTTTGTTATTGGATAAGTATGGGAATCTTAAAAATAACTTTGTATTCGATAAAATATCAGATCAAACAGATGCCAACTTAGAGGTGTTTAACGATAGTACATTTATCTTTTCTTATTCAAGTAACGATACAGAGCTTACAACCGTCATGATGCGCCTGGATGGCTCAATACTTTGGACGGATAGAAGCTCCATAACTGGATATATGAATTTAGGTGATATTACTTACGATGGGGGGAATAGTATTTTTTCCTTTCAAAGTTTGAATACAGGAAGTAGATTGGTTGAAATGGATACACTAGGTGTAAAACAAAGGGCGGTTGAAATGGATAATGTAACGGATCCAAGACAAGTTTGTTTCTTTCAAGATAGTATATTCCTTTTAGCCGGA